>CAZLOC010000001.1:0-48084 GCA_964560935.1 uncultured Anaerolineaceae bacterium
ACATGAACATGGTTTGCAGCACCGAAAGTCCGCGCTCCTGGGCGCGCAGGATGATAAACGAATCGGATGAATTGCCCAACGTGAACAGGATAACGACCAGCAGGAAGGCTTTGAAGCGCGCATCCACGCTTTTCAAACTCAAGCGCATCTTTTCGGCCCCCTGGCCTGCCACCGTTACGTCTTTCGCTCCCAACGCCAGGACGACCACCGCCAAAACCGCCGGGAGGATGCTGACCAGCACCGCCGTGCGGAAAGTGGCAACCGATAACAGGGAAGCATTGGCCTGTGTCAACCAGATGATGAGCGCAGCAATGCCGATGCCGATAAAAGCGCCGGCTGTATCCCCAGCGCGGTGCAGACCGAAAGCCAGGCCGCGAGATTTCTCGTCGGTGCTGGCAGCCACCAGCGCGTCCCGTGGCGCAGTGCGAATGCCCTTCCCGGTCCGATCGGCGAAGCGCACGCCCAGCACCCACCCCCAGGTGTTGGCAAAATACAGGAAAGGCTTGGCGATTGTCGAGAGACCGTATCCGAGCACAGCCAGTCCCTTGCGTTTGCCGAGTCTATCAGAGAGAGCGCCGGAGTAGATTTTGAGCAGGCTGGCAGTGGTCTCGGCGATGCCATCGATCAAGCCGATAACTGCCGTGCGCACGCCCAGGATGTTGGCGAGAAAAAGCGGGATGAGATAGACGATCATCTCGGAGGAGATGTCGGTCAGGAAGGAGGTGGCCGTCACCACCCAGATGTTGGGATGCAGGCGGCGGAGAGCAGGGACTTTTTTCACGCATTCTCCTATGGATGTGCAGCGGGACAATACACGCTTTAAAGAAGGAGCATTCTCAAAATGCCAATCGCAGCCCCGCCCGCAATCAGCCAGGTGGAATTGACTTGATAACGGACGAGCAGCCCAAAGGCGGCCAGGGACATCACGATGGTGAGCGGGTCCACCAGGGAAGCCCGGCCCAACTGCCAGGTGACGGCTGCCATCAGGCCCAGGGAGGCCGCGTTGATACCGTCCAGCAGGCTGCTGGCCCAGGGTGAATTTCGCAAGCGGGGGATCAAGGGGTTGCTGATGGCTACAAAAACGAAGGAAGGCAGGAAAATCCCGGCGGTGGCCAGCAGCGCTCCCGGCGTACCGCCCAGCAGGAAGCCAATGAAAGTTGCCGCTGTGAATAACGGGCCGGGGGTCACCTGCCCGATGGCGATGGCGTCGATCAACTGCTGGTCACTGATCCAGCCCAGGCGGGTGACAAAGTCAGCGCGCAGGAAAGCCAAGAGCACGTATCCGCTACCGTATAAGACCGAACCGATCTTCAAGAAAGTGAGAAATAGGATCGGAAGGCTGAAAGGGATGGCGGCCAGGGCAGGCAGGCTTATCCCGGCGAAAGGTAAGAACAGCCCATTTACACCGGGTCGCCTATATTTTTGCAGATTCTTGATGAACATGACAAGCAAACCGGCGGCGAAGAGCAGGGCAATCTCATTGATTCCCCAAAAATAGGCCGCGATGACCAGCAGCCCGGCAACTCCTGTCAGAAAATCTTTGAGCGCCTTTTTGCCCAGATTCAGCAACGCATTGACGATGATGGCTATGATGACGGGCTTTATCCCATAGAGCAGCCAGCCGATCTGGGGTGTGGAACCGAAGCGCACGTAGATTTCCGCCAGCGCCAGAACGATCAACGTGGCAGGCAGGACAAAACAAAGGCCGCCGAGCGCAAAACCTAACCACCCTGCGCGCAAAAAGCCAAGATGGATCGCAATCTCAGTGGAATTTGGACCAGGGATGAGATTGGTTGCGCCGATCAAGTCAAGGAAATGTTGCTCGTCCAGCCATTTGCGTCGTTTGACCGCTTCATCGTGGAACAGGGCGAGGTGCGCGGCCGGCCCGCCGAATGCAGTAAAACCCAATTTCAGGAACAACAAAGTGACTTCGACCAGACGCCGGGCAAGGGAAGGCATCTCTGGTTCAGAGGAAGATGGTATTCGACTCATTTTCATTTCCCCAACTCACGGAGGAGTTCCTCGGCCTTTTCACGTCCTTGTGCAAGCATCCCCCGCCCGGCAGGGGTCAAGTAGAGCGTCCCCGGGCTAAAACGGTAGCCTTTTACATACAACGATTCTATTCTTCACCCTCGTCACCCGTGGCGCCGGGCTGTTCCACCTTAAGCACTTCGCCCTGATAATTCACCACCACCTTGAAGCCCATCATACCAAGATAGGCGCGCGCATCTTCAGGGATGCCCTGCTGCAGTAACAGGTCGAATTGCTTGTCCATGTTTTTGAGTTGCTGCTGGATGGCTGCTACTGTAAAGAGATCATCCTGGCCGAGCATCTTGGCGGTTTGCTCGGAGATCAGGTCTTCGCTACCTTTCATCAAATCTTGCAAATGCTGCAATACCTGGCGGTCGACCTGTTCGGAGGAGATGTGCCGGCGGAAACCGGCATCATCGATGACATAGCAGGGTTCATCACCAACATAAGCAGTTTCTGCGGGGTTGCCGGTCTCGTCGATGACCAGACCAGCAAAGAGGGGTTGTTTGGACACTAACTCTGTCTACCCTCTATAGCCGCCAGCAAAATGCCAGCCGCCAGTCCTACCCGACGATCCAATACTTTAGCGGTGTCAAAGGTGAAATCCACATCCAGTTCGTAGCGGAACGGGTTAAAACGCTGCTTCAGGTCAACCACGCGCTGATCATTGACGGTCAAATCATAATTCTGCGGCAAAAGTGAACCGAGCAGCAGACGTCGCAGCATGGCCAGCCCCATACTGTCTTCGAACAATTTGCCGATGACCTGATCGTTGGCATCCAACACTTCCCATTCATCGCGCAAAATGGACCTCATCCCCTTACGGCGCAACGCCCCAACCTTCTGGTTGTAAGCGCTATCGATCACATCATAGGCGGCTGAAAAGTCTATGATTTGGCGCGCCTTGATCTGCAAAACCTCCTGAGTCTTGCTTTCGTCAGCGAACACGCGGATGTCTTCGCGCAGCTTGAACATCTTTTGCTCGCTGAACATGACCAGGTTGCCCATCGGGTCATAGTAGCGAAATTTGCCAGCCAGCGCAAAAACCTGGCGTTTGAGCAGATACCGGTCGTATTGGAAAATGGGATTCATGTTTCACTCCTAGATGGATTTGGTGACCTGAACAGCCGTTCCCTGGCCCGGCAGATGCAGGTAATCGACTCCGGGCGGGACAACTGGGCTGGTCCAGCGATAGATAAATTTGGCGTCAACTGACGGCAGATTCACGCAACCGTGGCTGCGTGGACGTCCGTAATCATTATGCCAGTAGGTGCCGTGGAAAGCAATACCTGTACCAGTGAAGAACGAGCACCAGGGCACACCGGGCAGGTCGTAAATGCCCGCATCGTCGTCGCCTTCATTGGTCATGTGCACCGAGGGGCTCTTATGATATGTACGAAAATCGCCCAGGGGCGTTTTGGTGTTGCCTGCGCCGCTGGAACAGCGCGAAATCAGCACGGGCGTTTCGTCTTCGAAGGCGGTGACGGTCTGCGTACCCAGGTCTATATGGATGTGTTTCAGGGCCTCGGGAACCTCTGGGGAAAGGGGAGCAAGCTCATCGTCCGGGATGATGCGCATGTCATATGTGGGAACGTAGTAGGATTTGCGCTCATGGAAATCGTAGATTTCGTACCAGATACTCTTCTGTTCACGGTTGACAATCGTTTGCTTAACCCAGTGCGTGGTCTGGTAATACAGGCGGATCCCATTGTAGCGGACGTCTGGCTGTGCGCGCACCTGACTGAACGGGACGGTGATCTCGCCAACCTGGCCCTCTACACGGATGTCGAATACAGGTTTGTTGTAGTTTGTTTCTACGGGCTGCACCCAGCCGGAGTAGGTAAATCCCTCGTCACCAATACGATACCAGGTTTTGTTGAAAGGATTGCCTTCGTCGCCTTCGATCACTTTGCTGATAGGGACAACCTGGTCTTTACCGAAAGCTTTCCACTGCCTGCTGTTGAACGATGGAGTTTCGTACATGAACAGGCCATTCATCAGCACGCGTCCGTGACTGGTTGGGGAGGGCACGGCGGCCAGCGCGCGATCAAGGCCGGTTTCGGCTAAAAATAGCCCAAGCGCGCCGGATGCGCTGAGTTTTAGAAAATCGCGGCGGGTGAAAGAATAGAGTGGCTTCATTTGCAATAAATCAATTTACCACTAAGTCACGAAAGCACAAAGTCCCAAAGTTTATTATTTGGTGACTTGGAGACTTTGTGGTGAGGGTTCATTCAAAAATATGTACAGTGGTGCCGAAATACTCATAAGCAAATTGCTTACCGGATTCTACGGAAGGCAGCGTCCAGCGGTAGAGCCATTTGGCGGCCTGCGGCGTCAGGTTGATGCAACCGTGACTGCGCGGGTGACCGTAGTCATTATGCCAGTAGGTTCCATGGAAAGAAATCCCACTTTTGGTTATGTACAGCACCCAGGGTACGCCAGGCAAGTCGAAACCGTTGGAGGCAATATCGCCTGCCGCCATGTGACGAGTGGGACGTTTATAAGATGTAAGGAACTGCCCAATAGGAGTCGTCCAGCGACCGCTGCGGTATTGGTTGCCGGTGGCGGCCCGGGCCGCAAATACCAGCCGGGATGCTTCGTAGGCCAGGACAAGCTGTCGGGTGAGGTTGACCTCGATCGACTTTTCGGACTCGGGCAGGTCCGGAGAAATGGGGGCAAGCTCGTTGTCAGGGATGATGCGCATGTGTTCCGCTGGGATGTAATAATGCAGATTTAATTTGTCATCCAGCAATCGATACCAGGTTTTTCCGTCCGCGCCGATGGCCGTCTGTGTGATCCAATGCACAGTCTCGTAGTACAAGCGATGGGCGACTTTGGCGGTGGCGTCTGGCTCTTCATGTGCATCAGTGAATGGGACTGTGATCTCTCCTAACAAGCCACTCGGCGGAACGTCACGCACTGGCCGATTGAGAACCGTGTTTACAGGTTGAACGCTTCCGGAGTATACAAAGCCCTTGCCATCCACCTCATACCATACACGATTATACGCCGCTTCATCTTCGCTGATGGCTGCGCCCGTGAGCGGAATGACCAGATCGCGCCAGTACATTTCAACACGATTGGATTCCGGGGAAGGCGCGTCATACATCCATAATGAACCCTCTGTGACACGACCCTGCAAGTCGGAGTAATAGGTTTGTGTGATATGGGAGCGGGGAAGATCAGGCAGCAAGAGCCCCAACATACCGTAACCGGCCAATTTCAAGAAGTCACGGCGCGAGAACTCGCCGATGGGCATATCCATGATACTCTTGCTAATAGTGGACTTTTACCACTGTACCGTACGAAGCCCAGTTATACAGCCATTCAGAATCCGGGATGGTCAGGTTGACGCAGCCATGGCTCATAGGTGTACCAAAATTATTATGCCAGTAAGTGCCATGGAAACCATAATCTTTGTAGAAATACATCACATAGGGGACATTTGGCAAATAATAGCCCGGGCCAGACATGGCCTGGATGCGGGTCTTATTCCAGATACTGAATGTCCCGGTCACGGTGGGGGTTTGCCAGGTTCCGGTCGAAACGAGGAACGAGTTCATCAACACATCCCCTTCCCAGGCATACACACGCTGCTCGGAGAGGTTTACTTCTATCCAGCGCTCGCCGTTACCTACAGGCGGCTGTTGCGGTTGGGCGGTGGGGGCCGCGCTTTCATCGGTCGGCCGTGGGGTTGGCACAGGCGTGTCCTCGACGATGTCCAACACCAGCGAACCGGCGGGAGTCGAAGTCGCTTCAGGAGTGAGAGTGGGTTGGGGTCCCAACTCTGGTTCGGGAGTGGATGTAGGGGGCGCTGCGGTTGGCTCAAGAGTAGGCGGCGGTAAGGTTGGTGTAGTAGGAGCCGGGAGGGTAGGCCCAGTTTCTGCGAGGACCGGTGCTGGTTCAGACGCCTGAGCCGGTTTGGCGATTTCCACGCGCGCCCATACCTGCGGATGCAAATCTTCCTTCGGCTGGGACGCCCCGCTTAGAATAGATGCTAACGCCGGGGTCGTGCTGGCTGTCCAAGCGGCGAAGATAACGGCTAGACAGCCCAGCGCCAGCAACAGGATTGGAAAGATGGGTGTCCGGGAAGCCTTTTTGGGCGACACACTTCTCGCAGCGTTCTTGGATATACTCTTAGTCCCCTTCGACACGCTTCTGACAGCGCCCTGTGCCTGCTTCGCCGCAACCGGCATTGTCTGTGCTGAGGGCTCTTCTTGCAACCGTTGCAGCGCCCAGTGCATTCCCTTGCGCGCACGCGGACTGTCCGGGTTGATCTGCAAAGCCCGCTGAATAAAAGACACACTCGCCCGCGGACTGGCAACCGCTGCCAGGATCAGCCACGGATCTTCCAACTGTGGGGCTAATTGGGCTGCCTGCTCGGCCCAACGACGAGCCGCGCTGCGGTCTCCGCTGCGCAAGGCCTCGCGCGCGTTTCGAATGGCTTCTTGGGCTTGGAGCAACTTAGGATTCATGGCGCAAAAGTAGGTATCGGGGTTGGCTCGATATTCTCATTGCGAGAAAAGCATAAAATGCCCTTTACAACACCATCGGCGACCAAGTCCGTTTGATTGACCAGGATGTCCCGGTCCAGGTTCAAGAAACCGGTTTCGATGATGGCAGCAATGGTGTTCGGGTCGATTTCCGAGAAAGCATGATAATCCCGCATATCAGTGGTAATGCTCCCGGCGTGAAAATGGAGGCCGGTCACGCTGCCATAACGGTCACGCAGGCATTCGGTCAGGCGCGTGGCGCGGTTGAAATCGCGCGTGTTCACAGCCGCAGCCACTTTGAATCCGGTTGCCTCGGGGTTGATGTAATCGCACGAGTCATTATGGATGGATATCAGGACCAAAGCGCGGTAGCCGTTCAAACGGGTATCGAACTCATTGAGCAAATCCACTTGATAGCCTTCCGCGGTCAACGTTTTCTGCACAAGGCTGGCAATTTCCATATTGACATCCGCTTCGGTTAGCGTAATGTTACCGTTGCTGTCTATGCAGGTTGCGCCCGAGTCATTGCCCGCATGCCCGGCGACGATCCCGATGCGTAATTGAGGTTGCGGGGTAGCCACAAAGTTGCTTTCCGGTTGAGCGGTTAATATAAGACCAAGCTTGTCAGAAAAGCTACCGGCGAACAGACCCTCGGATGGAGTCCACAGGTTGAACAGGGTCGCCAGGAGAATTGCCAGACCAATCGTGCTACCAAGTACCCGAACAGGGCGTGGACGGCTGCGAGTGGAAGAACGAGGGGACGAAACAGGCGATGATTTCATGTATGTTTCGTATAATAGTACCTCAACAGGTCGTGAAATAGCAAGAGGTAATTTGGAGTTATCCTGGGGTATTTATGAACGGTGACAGTCTACAGAACCTGACGGACAGGATCTGTATTGATTTCGAAATATTTTTGACTTGACTCCCGCCCCCCTCCCAGCTATTATGAAAGCCTATGAAGCAGCCCGCCATCCTTGACCCCGAACAGCTCCGCCAGTCCATGCGCGCGTGGACTTCAGGCGTTACCGTTGTGACAGCCTCCCACGCGGGAGAACAGCACGGCATGACCGTCAGTTCGTTCACATCCATCGCGCTGGAGCCGCCTTTGATCATTATCTCCCTGCAAACAGACAGCCGTACGCATGAGCTCGTCTCGCAAGCCAAGGCTTTCGCTGTGACCATCCTCGCAGAGGACCAGCAAGAGCTTTCCGAACGTTTCGCCGGACGTGCGCCGGATGTAGAAGACCGCCTGGCAGGCATCGGGACCGATACCCTGGTCACAGGCGCGCCTTTCATCAAAGGCGGTCTGGCTTATCTCGATTGTCGCGTTATGCAGAGCATTTCGATGGGTACAAACACGCTCTTCCTGGCCGAAGTTGTTGCCGCACGCGGCAATGGAGCAGGCCAGCCTCTGGTCTATCACGATAGAAAGTATCACAAATTGGTCTGATACCATTCCTCTTGCAAAGGGGAGGGAAAAATGACCGAAGACAAACTGACAACCGAAGAAAAGCAAATCCTTTTGCGTCTGGCACGCCAGGCGTTGGAAATGGGCGTTCGCGGTCAAAAATTACCGCCGCTCGATCTACAGTCCATGCCGTCGCGCTTGCAGGAACAAGGCGCATCCTTCGTAACGCTCACCATCCACGGGGACCTGCGCGGCTGCATCGGCGCACTGGAACCTTATCAACCCCTGGCCGATGACGTGCGTGAGCACGCTGTTGCCGCTGCGCTACAGGATTACCGCTTTCCAAAAGTGAGGCCGGAAGAATTGGCACAAATCGAGATTGAAATCTCTCGCCTTACCATTCCCGTCCTGCTCGAATACAGTGCACCGGAAAATTTGCTGACCAAACTCCGTCCCGGAACAGATGGCGTGCTCCTGAGCGATGGCGCACGTCGCGCAACTTTTCTGCCGCAAGTCTGGGAAAAAATTCCCGGTCCCGCCGAGTTTCTCGATAACCTGTGCTACAAGATGGGCGCTTCGCCCAAACTCTGGCGGAAAAAACATTTGGATGTCTCAATCTATCAAGTAGAAGAGTTCCACGAGTAAACAAAAATGCGATTCATTTGCTTGTCCCTTCTCCCAGCCTGTAATACAATCTAAGCATGGCTGAAGAAGATACCATGTTCCAGGAAGCGGTCGAGGCGTTGCGCCAGAAAGATAAGGCCAAGGCCAGAAACATGCTGACCCAACTGCTCAAATCGGATCAGAAAAACGTCCAGTATTGGATCTGGTTGAGCGCGGCGGTTGAATCCACCAAGGAACGCATCTACTGCCTGCAGACGGCTCGTCAACTGGACCCTGAAAATGCCACCGTCAAACGAGGGTTGGTTTTGCTGGGGGCCATCCCACCAGACGAAAGCGTCCAACCCTTCCCGTTAAATCGCCCTCGCTCGTGGGACGAAGAACTGGCTCTAGCCAGTGACCAGCCTAAAGAGAAAAGAACCTTCAAGAGCGTCATTTCTAGCCCTGTAGGACGACTGGCCGGTTTTGGAATCATAGGTATAGCCATCATCACCTTGGTTGTTTTTGGCCTGATCCTGCCAAATAACAATCCCCTCGCGCCGCGCAGCGCCAGACCGACTGGGCCAACACCCACCTATACGCTGACACCCACCTTCGCCAATGCGACTGCGCAGGCTCCCGCCGCGCGAGGTACGCTGGTTCCCCTGGCGGAACTGTTGGAAGCGCCACACACGCCCACGCCGCTCTATGTCAACACCCCACGCGGGCCTCTGTCTGCGGATCAAAACCGGATGGTAAAAGCTGCCTACGAACGCCAGGATTGGGATACAGTCATCTCCGGGATGCTGGAAATCGCCCGCAATGAGCCGGAGGCTGCTGATCCGTACTATTACATCGGTGAAGCCTACCGCTTCAAAGGCGATTACCGTAATGCATTGGATGCTTACAATGAAGCGCTCAGGATCAATCCTGATTTCGGTCCGCCTTTTCTCGGTTTGGCGCGCGTTCGCTTACTCCAAGAACCCAATTTAGATGTCAACTTTTTGTTTGTTGAGGCCCTGAAACGCGATCCCAACTTTGGTGAAGTCTATCTTGAGCGTGCCATCTTCTATCTCAACCGCCTGGAGCCGGAACTGGCATTGGCCGACCTGAAGACGGCCGAAAGGCTTCTGCCCGGTTCCCCGCTGGTTTACTATTATGAAGCTCGCACCAATATTGTATTGGACAATCTCGATGAGGCTGAAGCTGCAGCGCTAAAGGCCAACGAAGCTGACCCGACGATGCTCTCGGTCTATTTCACCCTGGGAGAGATATACCTGGCAAAAGGCGAGTACGCAAAAGCCATCGATGTCTTACAGACTTACACAGGCTACGAGACGCGCAATGCGACAGCGCGGGCCATGCTCGGTGAAGCTTATTACCAAACCGGAGACTGTGAGGCAGCTATTGATGCGCTTGGAAGCGCCATTTCGATGAATTCGAGC
The DNA here is from genome assembly GCA_964560935.1 of uncultured Anaerolineaceae bacterium. Lineage (GTDB taxonomy): Bacteria > Chloroflexota > Anaerolineae > Anaerolineales > Villigracilaceae > JAABUE01. Next base: position 9,981 of record CAZLOC010000001.1, read on the forward strand.
CAGCGGCGGGCTTATCTTTATCGAGGCTTATGCTACCTGCAAGAAGAAGAAATCGACGAAGCGAAGGCAGACCTGGATCGTGCCCAGCAATACTATCAAGATGATTTCGAACTCAACCTGAGCCTGATGCGTATCAGTATGCTTCAAGAGCGTTTTGGTGATGCCTATCTGCAAGGGGAAACTGTTTTAACTCTGGCTGAAACCGATGAAGAGAAAGCACTGGCTTATTATTGGCGTGCGCTCAACTTCGAAGAGCGGGAAGAAGCGGACAATGCCGCCGATTCATGGCAGGAGTTGCTTGCACTGCCCGCAAACGCGATGACGCGCCAGATGCGCGCCGAAGCACAGGAGCATCTCCCCAAACTCCGCACAGCGACTCCCAGTCCCACCTTAACCAAGAGACCCGTCACGCCTTCGGCAACGAGAACGGCTACGTTACGCTCCGGCGCGGCAACCAGAACGCCTACACCAACCAGGACTCCGACACTGACAAAGACCAGGACTCCAACGCCGACCAGAACGCCCTCACCCACGCCTACTCCATAGAAAAAAAACCGCCCCCGTCTCAGTGACAGGGGCGGCTTCAATTTGTGGAATTCATTGTCCGCTGCGACATTCTTCGCAGGGGCATAAGGCTCGCAAATAATGCCAGTTGAAGATCCCATAATCATGTCCATCTTCCCAAACGATGGACAGCGCATACGAACCAACTGCCACGACGTTCTCAATGCGTGTGGAAGGCGACTCTTCAAGCTCAATGCCGAATACGTTGGGGTCAGGTTCGCTGCCCATATTTTCGTGCCCACCCCGGCAGGAAGCGCAGGGACAGGCTGCACGCAGCAACCCAAACGGATAAACGCTAGTGTGCCCGTCGTCCCAGGTGACGGTGAATTCACGAGTCTTTTTGTTGGCAGTGATGCCGGTCGGTTTTTCGTTCATATACATCTCCATTCCCCTCTCCCTTGTAGGGAGCCCCCATCGGGGATAATAAGGGGCCAGGGGTGAGGGTGAAAGTTACGGTGAAGGGATTGCTCCCAAAAAATCTGCCGCCGCCCAGCCGGCGCGGGTTTCATCATAGGGGGCCACCAAATACCACCAGACGTATCCATCCGATTCCTGTGGCCCATCGCGCACTTCGAAGACTTCCTCGTCATAACCGAGAAAGACAGGGGCGCCGTTTAAACCGGAACTGGAACGCAGGCGCAGGCCTTCGCCATCCGTGCCGGTGATCTGTACGTAGCCGCCCACGCCAATCACGTCAGGAGCCAGGGTGGGGGTGCCAACGAGCAACGGGTCGGGCGTAAAGGTCGGGGTGACGTTGGGGGTAGAGGTTGGAGCCGGGATTATGGTCAAATCAGCGGGAGCAAACCCAAGGTCCCGAACAGGATCCGGCTTTGTCCATCCGATAGATATCAGTGTAACAAGGATAAGCAGTCCGGCAACGCCCAGCGCCCCAAGTACAACACGTATGTTTACAATAGGTGAAAGGTTGTTTTGATTCATAGATCAGTTTGCATTCTGTAAAAGATGAAGGGAGTCGGGCGGCATCAGCAATCTTAATGCCCGCTTTTGGACCGTGATATTTGCCTCCTTTGTGGCGTCCTTTGGCTCGGCATCCATGTGCACAAAGAAGGGCGACTCCGCCTGTACCCGCAGGGATTGGAAGGCGATGCGCTGGGCCTCGCTGGAATTGACGTGATGCCCGCGCCATAACTCGTATGCGATGCGGAAGGCATCGGCCAGGCTGTCGCCCTGAAAGAGCCACAGGTCGAGCAGGCCATCGTCGAGATACGCATTCGGCGAAAGGATGGAATGGCCGCCCATATAGCGACGGATGTTGTTGGCAACGGTCAAAAGATAATGGCCTTCGATTTCCTTCTCATCGACCCACAAGCGCAGGCGGATGCCGCTCCACTGGCTGGCGTTCCAGATGGTGGATGCGGCATATTCAGGCACAGCAAAGAATTTTTCGAGGCGGACGCGCGGCTCGATGGAGCGGATTGCCAATGCATCCAACCCCATGCCCGCCCACATCATGAATGAATGCTCATTGCACTGACCCATATCCACGCGCTGGACAGGTGCGTTTGCCAAGGTGCGCGCATTTTCCTGCAAGCGCCCGGGATAGGCCCAGGTAAAAGACGGCAAACCAAGCTCTTGCGCCCAGACGTTGGATGTGCCTGCCGGCAAGACGCCCAACGCGGTCTCGGAACCGAGCAATCCACCGGCGACCTGGCCAACCGTGCCATCCCCGCCGACGGCAAAAGCCGCCTCATATCCCTCAGCCGCGGCCTGCTCTCCGAGTCGGACAGCGTGATCGCCGCTCTGGGTGGCGACGATGTCGGTTTGCCAACCAGCCTTGACGAGTTCCTTCTCGATGGCTTTCAGGAATGGCTTGACCGGGAAGCGTCCCGCCGCAGGGTTATAGATGACCAGCGCTTTACGCATGGGCGAATTATAACGCCCTTGGGATGATATAATCATTTTCGCTATGCAAGAAGGCACTCTGCTCAACAATCGTTATCAATTGCTCCAGCGTGTCGGCACGGGCGGCATGGCTGAAGTGTTTCGCGCGCGCGATTCCATGCTCGAACGCTACGTTGCCATCAAGGTGCTGCGCGCCGAGTATACGGAGAATAAATCCTTCCAGGAGCGCTTTCGACAGGAGGCGCGCGCGGCAGCCAACCTGTCACACCCCAATATCGTCACTGTGCACGATTTTGGACTGGACCGCGGGCAGTTGTTCATCGTCATGGAACATGTCCCCGGCACGGATTTGAAGACCATGCTGCGCCAACGCGGACGGTTTACGGTCGAGGAGACCATCCCATTGATCGTGCAGGCCTGTGCAGGCATCGGTTACGCTCACCGCGCCGGTCTGGTGCATTGCGATGTCAAGCCGCATAACATGTTGGTCACACCGGATAAACGTCTCAAAGTGACTGACTTTGGGATTGCGCGTGCGCTGGCCACTATTCACCCCGGAGAGCGCAGCGATGTAGTCTGGGGCTCACCGCAATACTTTTCACCGGAGCAAGCGGCGGGTGAGCCTCCCTCCCCGGCTTCGGATGTTTATTCGTTGGGTGTTGTGCTCTACGAACTGCTCACTGGTTCCCTGCCCTTCAATGCCGCCACTCCTGAAGAACTGGCGCGCATGCACCTGGACGCCCGGCCGCATCCCATCCGCGAATATTTGCCGGATATTCCTGAAACTCTCGAACAAATCGTCGACAAGGTGCTTTCGAAAGAACCTTCCGCGCGTTATCGCACGGCCGACCAGTTCGGACGTGTCCTGTTGCGCTTTGGGACACAGTCACAGCCGGAGACAGCGCCTGAGCTATCTCTGACGCCCGAAGCCTCCCCAACCTATCAGCCGGAGCCCGAACCGGTCTACTACACGGACCCGGAGCCTGCTGCCCCTGCACTTGATATCGACTGGGCCTCAGTCGCTCTCGGCCTGCTGGCCCTGATCGCTGTCGGTGGCTTGATCCCATTCTGGATGTGGGTCTATTTCACCTATAATCCGCCCATTCGCTAATGACCGACAATTTTATTATTGCACCATCTATCCTTTCATCCGATTTCCTGAATTTAGGCGATGTACTGCAAGCCTGCCAATCCGCGGGCGCAGACTGGGTCCACGTCGACGTGATGGACGGCCAATTTGTCCCCAACCTGACGATGGGACCCTTTATCGTCAAGCACTGCCGCCGCGGGATGGATTTGCCGCTGGACGTGCACCTGATGGTCGAAAAACCGGAAAACCTGCTGGAAGCTTTCGCCGAAGCGGGCGCATCTCATTTGACTGTCCATGTAGAAACTTGCCCACATCTGCACCGCACCCTGGAAGACATCAAATCATTGGGATGCAAGGCGGGCGTCACACTCAACCCAGGCACACCGGCTGCGTCCATTTTTCCAGTGCTGCCTTTTGTGGATCTGGTACTAGTGATGAGCGTCGATCCGGGTTTTTCTGGCGGTACCTATATTCCGGAAATGGTCAGCAAAGTAGCCGAGATTCGCCGCAAGCTGGACGAAATCGGTTCCTCCGCCTGGCTGGAAGTGGACGGCGGAATCTCCCCCGAAACCCTGCCCGAGATGAAAGCCGCCGGTGCGACCGCATTTGTATCGGCCACGTCGATTTTCAAGCACCCGGGTGGCATTGTGGCGGGGATTGCTGCGTTGCGAAATTCATAAAATCCCTCACCTCTGCCCCTCTCCCAAAGGGAGAGGAGAACTCCCCTACCCTTGCGGGGGAGGGGCCGGGGGTGAGGGAAAATAAAAAATCACGGCTTGAGCCGCGATTTTTATCAATCAGGAAAGGAACGAGTTACGCTTTGGTTTTGGTCATGGTGCGGATGCACTTGGCACACAGCACCTTCTTGACCTTGCGACTGCCCTCATAAACCGTCACCTTTTGCAGGTTGGGTTTGAACGTGCGATTGGTTGCACGCATTGAGAACGACCGGCTGTGACCAAAAGTCGTCGTCTTTCCGCAGTGAGCACACTTAGCCATCTTACAAATTCCTTTCTTGCTATAATTCCAGAGTTCTGGCTTGCTCTCGCAAGCACAGCATTCTACCACACATCGTATCCTTCTACAAGAAGAATTGTTAATAATCAACAGAGGATTGAACTATGGGCGAAGAAACTACATCTTTAGGTGGCATCCACATCGCACCCAATGCTGTCGCAACCATTGCATACCATGCCACGCTGGAATCATACGGCGTGGTGGGGCTGGCCCCCAAGAATCTGGCAGAGGGACTGGCGCATACCATTACACGTGAGCCGACCCGCGGGGTTTCGGTTGCGTACGATGGGGAAAACGTGGATATCGAACTCTACATTGTCGTGGAATACGGCACGCGCATTGCATCTGTAGCAAACAGTGTTGCCAATACGGTGCGTTACCACGTAGAAAAAGCGTTGGGGTTACGCGTCAACACCATCAATGTGCACGTGGCCGGTCTGCGTGTCAGCAACACCGACTAAGACCAGAGGAGCAGGAGACAGTATGGGTTTGGATTCCACGGACACACAGAAACGGCTGGAGAAATTTCGCAAGGCTCCCATGGATGGGCAGTCGCTTAAGCGGCTGGTGGAAGCCGGCCTGACCTGGCTGCGCACCAACCAGCAGATGGTCAATGCGCTGAACGTCTTCCCTGTCCCGGATGGCGATACGGGCACCAACATGGTGTTGACCATGCAATCGGCGTACAACGAGATCAGCACGCTGGGCCATCGCGGCGTTGGTGATATGGCGGCGGCAGTCTCGCAGGGCGCGTTGATGGGCGCGCGCGGCAACTCGGGCGTCATCCTGTCACAGTTGTGGCGCGGCTTTTCGCGCGGCTTGCAGGGGCAGGAAGTGCTGGATGGCCCAGGGCTGGCCAAGGCATTTGCGGAAGCACGCGATACAGCCTATAAGGGCGTTGTCCGCCCGGTGGAGGGGACGATCCTGACCGTCGCCAAGGATGTGGCTGCGGCAACGGAAGCAGCCCTGGCGTTCACGCAAGACCCGATTGAAATTCTTGCCCTGGCGGTAAAAGCAGCGGACGAATCGGTCGAGCGGACCCCGGAACTGCTCCCGGTTCTCAAGCAGGCCGGTGTGGTCGACTCGGGCGGTATGGGCTTGTTCTTAATCTTGGAGGGCATGTTGCGTCACATTTATGGCGATCCGTTGGATACACCGCTGGCCTCGGTCCAGCCGCTTTCGGCATTAGACTTTGAAAGCGCCATGCAGGAAGTCGAAGAGGGGCAGGATTTCGAGGTGGTGGTGGATTTCTACCCCGAAGCCGAATTGAATCTACCATCATTCTATGGCAAGCTGGAAGAGATGGGCACATCCATTCAGGTGGGCGAGGGCGACGGCATGTACCGCATGCACATCCACGTGCCGCTGGAAAACCGCTACCTGCCGATCGATTACATCATGGGGCTGGGGACGATTACCAAAGTGGCGATGGAGAACCTGGTCGCACAGATGGACGAAATCGACCAGCAGTCCAAAGGCGACAAGATCGAACTGGCCAATATCGAGCCGGGACAGATCGCCGTGGTGACCGTCTCGCCGGGACCGGGACTGAGCCGCATCTTTGCCAGCCTGGGTGTGGCAGCCATTGTAGAGGGCGGGCAGACTATGAATCCCAGCACGCAGGAAATCCTGGCGGCCTTCGAAAACCTGCCAACTGATAAGGTCATTATTTTGCCAAACAACAAGAATATAGTCATGGCTGCCAATCAGGCGAAAGATGTAACGGTCAAGAATGTAAAGGTAGTGCCCAGCCGCAATATCCCGCAGGGATTATCAGCCATGCTGGCACTTAACCCGGACGGCGATGTCGAGGCCGTTGCAGAGAAGATGAACAAATCGCTGGCGCTGGTGAAAGCCGGCGAGATCACGATTGCGACGCGCAGTGTGGAAATCGATGGCGTCAACGTAGAACAGGGCCAGGTGATTGCACTCCTGGATGGCAAACTGGTCTGTTCTGCAAAATCCGTGGAAGAAAGCTGTCTATGTATGTTAGGCAAAGCCAAAGCCGATGAGCATGAATTGATCACGCTCTTCTATGGTGAAGACCTGAGCGCCACCGATGCCAACCGCATTGCCGATAAAGTGCGCGAAGCCTACCCGGGGCAGGAGCTCGAAGTCCAGGATGGCGGGCAGCCACATTATCAGTTCATTATTTCGGTAGAATAACCTTGTTCTTCCAGCAGTTGAACTGCGGGAAGAAATTCCACTTACTTGTCGGGGTTTGCTTCCTTCGGGAGTGCTTTGCGAAGACCCCCGCCAAACTTATCAGGATGGAAATAGAATATGAAACTTGGCATTGTCACTGATTCCACTTCCGACCTCCCACAGCACATCATCGATGAGCACGAGATTGAACTTGTCCCGGCAGTGCTCGTCGTGGACGGCAAGTCCTATGCGGACGGCAAAGGCATCTCCCGCGAAGAGTATTACACGCGCCTGCCGGACATGCAACAGCCGCCTACCACGGCAGCGCCTTCCACTGGCGATTTTGCGGAACGCTTCCAGAGATTGTTCGATTCTGGCTGCGATCACATTCTCTCCATCCACGCCGCAGTAGAGTTGACCGCCATCGTCAGCGTGGCGCGCCTGGCTGCACATGGCTTTCGTGAGCGCATCACCGTGCTGGATAGCGGTTCGTTGACTCTGGGCCTCGGTTTTCAAGTATTGGCAGCCGTTCAGGCTAGATTAGAAGGGTTGAGTCTGGAGAGTATCCTGGCTGCCATTCGTTCTGCGCGAGAACGGACAAAGGTCATGGCCGCATTGGACACGATGGAATACCTGCGCCGCAGCGGGCGTGTCCCGAGCGCGGTGGCCGCCCTGGGTGGCTTATTGAGCATCAAACCGATAGTCGAACTTTTGAATGGCGAAGTCAAACCCCTCGGCGCGGTGCGGACGACCCGCCAGGCCGGCGAACGCATCTACAACGCCTTGCGAGAACTCGGCCCGTTGGAGCGCCTGGCGATTTTGCATACCAATGCCGAACATCGCGCCCGTCAACTGCTGGATGAACTCATGCAGACCGTCAGCCAGTCCATCCCGCGCGATATTTTGATGGTCAATGTGACTACGGTGATCGGTACGCATGTCGGACCGAATGGGCTGGGGTTTGCGGCGGTGAGAGCCTAGTTCTTACGCAGATTGCGCAGAAGAATCTGTGAAATCTGCGTAATCTACGGATACTTCTTCCCCGTGATAAAATACCCTCATGCAGCCCTCATTAGAAAAACTACGCAAATTTTTCCGTCTCGAACACCAAAACGGCTACACCGATACAGCCATCATCGGCGGCCTCGCCAAAATGCTCGACTTCTGGGAAGGCGAAGCCCGCGCGGACGGCATTGCCGAAGAAATTGTCCAAGCAGTGGTTCAGCGCTTACAATCGTATGGCAAGCTGACACCCGAATCTCGCGCCGAATCCCTCAAAGGACTCTGGAAGCGCATTGGCGAACATTATCCCGAAGCAACCAAAAAACAGGGCGCGCATGCGCCTCCTTCCAAGTCCGGGCCTGTATCATCCCCGAAGGCCGTCTCGCCCCCCGTCTCGGGCCGACGCCCTAGCGGGGCGGACGGCGGGCCGGGGAACGGGGGGGCTCCTCCAAAACAAGTCGAATCCACTCCTGTGGCCGAACCCGTTAAAGAGCGCCCCGCTCCGCTGGGCCGCGCCGAAACCGCTCCCGGCGGCAAAACATCCGCCACTCCCGCCGCCCTCAACGCCGATCTGACCGTATTGCAGGGCGTCGGTCCGCGCCACGCGCAGACGCTGGGCAAGCTCGGCATGTACACGCTGGGCGATATGCTCTACTACTTCCCGCGCCGCTACGAGGACTATAGCCAGCTCAAGCCCATCAAGGAACTGTTCTACGGCCAGCAAGTAACCGTCATCGCCGCGGTGCAGTCGGTGCACACCCGTCCGATTCGCGGGGGCAAAGCACAACTGGTCGAAGCCATCCTTTCAGATGGCACCGGCGCACTACGGCTCTCCTGGTTCAATCAACCCTGGATGGCAAACCGCTTGAAACAGGGTGACGCCATCGCAGTCTCGGGAAAAGTCGAGCAATATCTGGGCCGCCTGGTGATGAACAATCCCGATTTCGAACCGGTCGAGACCGAGAGCCTGCATACCAACCGCATTGTCCCCATCTACTCGCTCACTGAAAAAATTACCCAGAAATGGCTGCGCGGACTGATGAATCAGGTAGTCACACATTGGGCACCGCGTGTCACCGATCACCTGCCCGAAAGCGTTCGTTCAGCGGCTAAACTACCTGAGCTGGGCGAGGCGCTTTTGCAGGCGCACTTCCCTGACACGCAGGACAGGCTGAAGTCTGCCCGCAAGCGGCTGGCTTTCGATGAAATTTTCTTCTTGCAAATGGGCGTGCTGCGCCAGAAACGCGACTGGCAATCCGTTACTGCGCGCATCTTCGATGTGCCGGAAGAGTGGATGGACGCGCGCATCAAGGCCCTGCCCTTTGCTCTTACCAACGCACAGCAGCGCACTGTAGATGACATCCTGGTCGATCTTGGCTCTGGTCGCCCAATGAACCGCCTTTTGCAGGGTGATGTCGGCTCCGGGAAAACGGTCGTGGCCGCGTTAGCGACTGCCATTGTCGCCAACGCGAGAGCCCAGGCGGCGGTCATGGCACCCACGTCTATTTTGGCGGAACAACATTTTCGCAATTTCTCCAATCTTTTAGCAGGCGAAAACGGAATCCTGCCGCAGGACGCGATCCGCCTGTTGGTCGGAGACACGCCCGAGGCTGAGAAAGAAGCGGTCCGCGCTGGCTTGCAGGACGGCAGCCTCAAAGTCGTCATCGGTACGCACGCGCTGCTGGAAGACCCCGTCCAGTTTGCGGACCTGGAGTTGGCCGTCATCGACGAGCAGCACCGCTTCGGTGTGGACCAGCGAGCTGCGCTGCGCTCGAAAGGCCGGACGCCGCACCTGCTGGTGATGACCGCTACGCCCATCCCGCGCTCGCTGGCGTTGACGCTGTACGGCGACCTGGACCTGAGCATCATGGACGAGATGCCCGCCGGGCGACAGCCGGTTGATACGCATGTGCTGCGCCCACAGGAACGCGAGCGCGCGTACACGCTGATCCGTTCGCAGATCAAGAGCGGACGACAGGCTTTTATCATTTATCCGTTGATCGAAGAGAGCGACAAGATCGACTCGCGCGCTGCCGTGGACGATCACGAGACGCTCTCGAAGGAAATTTTCCCTGACCTGAAACTCGGCCTGCTGCACGGACGCATGCGCCCCGACGAGAAGGACGCGGTCATGCTCAAGTTCCGCGATAAAGAATTTGACATCCTGGTCTCGACCACGGTGGTGGAAGTGGGCGTGGACATACCCAACGCGACCGTGATGCTGATCGAGGGCGCGGACCGCTTCGGCCTGGCGCAATTGCACCAGTTGCGCGGACGGGTGGGGCGCGGCTCGGAGCAGTCGTATTGCCTGCTCATCCCCGACCACGAAGACGCGGTCGAGAATGAGCGTTTGCAAGCCATGACCGAATCCAATGACGGTTTTGTGCTGGCCGAGCGCGACTTGCAACAGCGCGGTCCCGGCGAATTCCTGGGCACGCGCCAGTCGGGCTACGCGTCCGGTTTGCGCATGGCCAGCCTGACCGATGTGGGTTTGATCGAGAACGCCCGCTCGCACGCGCAGAAATTGTTCGAAGAAGATGCCAGGCTCGAGAAGCCTGAAAATGCCCTGTTGTCTGAAGCCTTAGAACGCTTCTGGGGTGATGGCAAAGGTGATGTAAGTTAGTCCAACAAGTTGACAGGTCTCACAAGTCCAACCATCGACTTGTAGGACCTCTTAGACCGATAAGACCTGGAGACCTATGGTTCGAGCACTATTCCCTGGAACATTCGACCCCATCCACTACGGTCACATGGACATCGCCGAGCGCGCCTCGCGCCTGTTCGATGAGATCGTGGTAGCCGTTTACGATAAACCCATCAAAACGTTGTTCTTCTCACCCGAAGAGCGCATCTCACTGGTAGAGCAAGCGGTCGCGAGCAATCCCAAGATCCGTGTGACTGGCTACAGCGGCCTGACTGTTGAGTACGCTAAAAAAATTGGCGCGCAGGTCATCGTGCGCGGGCTGCGCGTGTTCTCGGATTTCGAATTCGAGTTCCGCATGGCGCTGGCCAATCACCGCTTATTGCCGGAAATTGAATATATGGCGCTTATCACCGCAGAAGAGCACACCTTCCTTTCGTCAACCACAGTACGCGAGATCGCATCGCTGGGCGGTGACGTATCGAGCATGGTGCCGCCATACGTAGAGGAAGCGTTGAAAAAGACTTTGATCAATATGAAAGACAAAGACGTCCCAAATGCGCTCAGGGACTAAAAATCGGATAGAATATAACCACGAAGACGCCAAGACACAAAGTCACAAATTTGTTTTGTTAGTGTCTTCGTGACTTTGTGCCTTCGTGGTATAAACGATAATCGGGTATCCGTGGATGGAAAACGGAGGAGCCTATGGACATCCTGCAACTGATCGACCGCCTGGAAGAACTTTTCAACGATGGGAAACCCATTCCCTTCACACATAATGTGGCCGTGGATGAGGATCGCATGTTGGATATCATCGACCAGATGCGCATTGCCATCCCAGAAGAAGTGAAAAAAGCACAACAGTTACTCGGTCAGCGTGACCGGGTGATGGCGCAAGCGCAAGAAGAGGCCAACCGGACCCTCGATTTGGCACGCGAAAAAGCGGATGGGCTGGTCAGAAAGGACGGGATTGTCCAGGAGGCCGAGCGTCGCGCTGAGCAGATCCTTAGCCAGGCGCGCGCAGACGCCGAAGCTACCCGTCAAGACGCAGATGATTATGTGATCGATACCCTCGGTCGCCTTCAGGACGAACTCGAACGTTCCCTCACCCAGGTTCGCAACGGTATTCGTGCGCTGGAGGAAGAACGCATGCGCCGCGCAGCGCCCGCTCCATCAAATCCGGCTTCTGTTCCAACGGAAGGCCAAAGCGAAGAGAAATAGCATCAACAAGAGCGCCCCGTGAAATTCACGGGGTGCTCTTCTGTCACTCTGAGCGTAGCGAAGAGTCTCCCGCGCGCAGCGCGGGGATTCTTCACTCCCTTCGGTCGTTCAGAATGACAATAGGGCTATATCCTCTCTGTCCAGGACGGATGCGCGTATTTCTCACGAACAAGTTCTTCTGCGCGCGCTAGTTCAGACTCGGACAATTCCCCCGCTTCGAGTTCCAATCCCAACTGCGCTTCGAACGCCCGGACAAAGGCCTGCGCGGCGGTTCCCCAGGCCACTTGTTGCCCTAAAACGGACTCCACCGTCGTCGCGCGCACTAACAACCGTTGCATGGCCGTCTCACGTGCGGACTCGTCCGGGAAGACCAGCGCCAGGCAGATACGCGTCAGGTCGCCGGTCAGGGGCAGCGACCCGTGCTGGAGCACGCCATCCTTGCGGCGTGCCTGCGCCGAGCCGATCAACTTCTTTCCATCCACCGTGATCTCATACGTCGACGGCACTTCGAAGCAGACCGGGTTGGGTATCCCATTGCTCTCTGCTTTGCCTTCCTTCATCTCCACCGGCAAACTCAAATCCTGTACGGCAGCCAACAGGGCCCTCGCCAGGCGGTTATAGGATTCAAGTACTGTGCCGACCAGTCGCGGCTCGTCAGCAGGGCCGGTGACAGAGTAGGTCAACTCGTCAGTATGCAAGATGGCGCGCCCGCCGGTCATGCGCCGCACCACATCCCAGCCATGAGCTTTCAGGCGGGACGTGTCCACATCCGCAAAGGGTTGCGCCCGCCCGAGTGAGAGGCAAGGTGGATCCCAGGCATATAATCGCAACGTTGGGAACGTTTTGCCGTGTTCCACGTGCTCGAGGATGGCTTCGTCCACGGCCATGTTCCATGCGCCGCGGGCAGGGGGGGTGGTGATGAGTCGCCAAGTTGTCATAGGACAATTCTACTAATAAATTCATCAGATTACTACTTGTATGGAAGCTATTTATGGTGTATAGTACTATTACAATAAGATGATTTATATAAAGATTGTCTCATTTGGTGCCTGTATGTTTGCCGAACTTTTTCAGTTAACATCAGCGATAGGGTTGGATACAAAACTTCACCACCAGAAAAAATCCATTGTCTGAGATCAAACGCGTTGCCTCACATTCTAGAGCTTTGTGAAAAGGACTTATCTTGTGAGTTTTCCAAATTCGTTATGATTGCAACTCGGGTTTATTTTATCCGCACAAATAAAGGAGAGAAAAAATATGAAACGTTGGAAATTGATCATGGTGGTAACTATCGTCGCTACAGCTTTGATTGCACTGACTACCTCAGCACTGGCTGCTGTCCCCCCAAATGAGTTGGTTGACATCTGTACCGACCTGTACGCTGGCGTATTTGGCGTACCCAATAGTGAACCACTGGGTGTCTGCCAGTGGGATATGGCCATCATTAATGCCACTGACAGTGGTAGCTATGCTACCGCCACCGGAGCGGGTGTCACCGTAGGCATGATCGACAGCGGTGTTGATTTCACCCATCCTGACATCGCACCCAACCTCGATGTAGACCGTTCATGCTCATTTATCTATGATGATACGCCTACCGCCAATCCGGCCGAGATTGCTAATGGCGATTGCTCCAACAAGGCCGCTGTGCAAGACCTGAGCGGGCATGGTACTCATACCGCCTCAACAGTAGCCGCACCGATTAATGGCATAGGCATCGCTGGTGTGGCGCCCGAAGCCACTATCGTGGCGCTGAAAGCTTGCACCGAAGCAGGCTACTGTTTCGCTGACTCAGTTGCCGCCGCGCTGCGTTATGCTGGCGACAATGACATCGACATCGTCAATTTGAGCCTGTTTGCAGATCCCTACTTGTACTATTGCAAGTCTGAGAAAGAACAGAAGGCTATTCTCAAGGAACTGGAGGCCGCCGCTCGCTACGCCCAACAGAAAGGCGTGTTGATTGTTGCATCAGCTGGCAACGAACAGGCCGATTTACAACACCCGGTCTTCGATGATATCAGCCCTGACTGGCCTCCGGGATCGGAAGAGGAGCGCTACGTACAGAACAACTGTCGCGTGGCTCCGGCCGAACTGCCTGGCGTGCTGACTGTTTCTGCCACCGGTCCTATTGGTTACCCTGGCTATGACCTGTGGATCGCCGATTATTCAAGCGTGGGTATGTCCCGCGTGGATGTAGCCGCTCCCGGTGGGGATTATTTCCGAGCAACCGGCACCGTTCAGGATGCCGTGCTTGGAGCGGTTCCCTTCAATTCAGAAATCTGGAACGGCTATGACCCACTCAATGCCTTCTATCCTGGTATCACTACCACTGATGGCGGCGGTGGATATGTCTACTTAAACGGCACCTCAATGGCGGCTCCGCACGCCGCAGGAGTTGCCGCTCTTGTCAAGCAGATGCACCCCGGTTGGAGTCCAGGCGCAGTCAAGTCAGCCGTGCAGCGCTCGGCGCAGCAACTCGATTGCCCACCCGACTGGCAGCCGCTGGGTCCTAACGATGAACGCGAACGTTGCTATGGCAACGGCGGACGTACCTCGTTCTTCGGTCATGGCCTGGTGGATGCCGCTGCTGCCGCGGAAGAATAACCCCGCACCAATATTAAGATCAACTGGAGCCCAAAGACTTAACCCGAGTCGCTGTCTTAGAGGCCAATAGCTTTACGTTACATCCCTTGTGTTGAGCATAGTTTTGGCTCTCGAAACAGACCCTCTTGCGAATCAACGTGCAAGAGGGTCTGTATTCTTAGGAATTTCATCAGACATAGAACTTACACAGTTCGCGAAAAGATACCAAAAACATTCGGCAAAATCAGAGTGTTGGCTTTTCACCCCAACTCTCGCTACTCTCCGCTGACTTCTTTCCAGGTCTTCAACATATTGAGCGCATCTTCTTCCATGATGGGACTCTCGCACAGGATACGCCCGGCGCAGCCAAAGTCTTTCAAAGTGCGAAAGAGGGCAAGTAGATCTAAGTCCGCTTCTTCCAGTTTCAGGTGGTTCTTCTCACCCTTGGGCCCGTACTCGATACCCGAAAGATGGATGTGCAAGCGTTTCAAGGATTTTTTCCCCAGTGCTTTACTATACAGTTCCAGATAGCTTGACCACTCATCGTAGGTATTAACGCTCCCATCGCCGGGACGGGCGTGCAGATGGGCGAAGTCAAGGCAAGGTTCCACACCATCGATGGCTTTGCCCATTTCGAGTGTGTCTTCCAGCGAGCCAAGCATGGCGGATTTACCCATCGTCTCCGGGCGTAATGTCACCGGGTTGCCCGCCGCGCGCAGTTCGTCCACGCAACCCTGCAAGCGCGGGAAGGCAACTTTCAGCACTTCTTCGGGCGGGCGCTCGAAATACGAACCGGGGTGAAAGATGATGTCGGTGCAGCCAGCCAGGTTCCCGTAATGGGCCGCGTCCATCAACCGCTGGCGGGACTTGGGCCATTCTTCATCGTCCGCGTTCAGGTTGATAAAGTAGGGCGCATGCACGCTCAAACTGACGCCCTGCTCTTCTCCGGCTGCCTTGATCGCAGCACAGGTCTCTTCGCTGACGCGCACTGCGCGCACCCAGCCCAACTCAAGTGTCTCCAGCCCAATGGATTTGCTGAATTCAATCGCGCCTACCGAGCCGCCCGGTTTCTTGGGAGTGCCGATGGGAGAACCAACCGTACCAAATCGAAACGATAAAGTCATAACTACCTCCAAAGAACTCAGGGAATATATATACCAACACCTTTTTCGCGAGCAAATTCCTGCAACTCGCGCGTAACAGCTTCCGGTGGAAACGGTAAAGTCACCAACTGGCCGGACTGCTCATCAAAAGTGTTTTGCATCCAGAAAAGCGACTCGCCAACGGCCATCCGTCCAATGACTTCCTTGACGCCTGGCAAGTCAAGCGGGGCTGCCTGAACTTCATCCAGCGTTTTGTTCCGGTTTGTGCCCACCAAGATGGCAAATTGCCATTCGCCAGCCTCGCTTTGCCATGAATACAACTCCATCCCTTTGAAGGCAGTTGCTTCGCTGCGTACGGCCTGTGGAGCCTGCCCAAACCAATTGCCCGCCTTTTCCCACAACGGCGGACCCATAATTAAAAGGCCCACGCCAATCGCTGCCAGCGCCGCGATCAAAACCGCGGCTGCGCCCACGTCCTTGCCCACCTTCGCCAACGGGTGATTTGCCGGGCTGGCCAAATCCACGACCGCCTCGATGGCCGTGTTGAAGAACTCCGCTGCCCAGACCATGGCGATGGTCAACAGCAACACAGCCCAGTCGCGCGGCGGCAGCCCCAGCCACAGACCAACGATGAGCACTGCCGTCGAGACGATGGCATGGATCCAGGCGTTCTGCTGCGTGCGGATGACGTGCCACCAGCCACGGAAGGCGTAACCAAAAGAATGGATGCGGGAGAGGAAGAATGATTTCATAGTTCCGTTATTTACTATTCGAGATTTGGGAATCGTCGAGGTGGACGACTCACGATTCCCGAATTTCGATTCCCGACAACCCGAGTTTCTTCAGGACTTCAGCCTGCGCTTTCCACATACGGGCCTTTTCCTCGGCTTCGGCATGATCGTAGCCCAGCAGATGCAGAGTCCCGTGGACGGCAAGCAACTGAACTTCGGCCTCCAACGCATGCCCGGCGGCGCAGGCCTGCTCTTCGGCGCGGGGAACCGAGATGAGAATATCACCCAGATAACGGCGGGCAGTCTCCGGGTCCGTTTCGGAGGCGGGGAAGGAGAGCACGTCGGTCGGCGCATCGATCCCCAGATAATGCCGGTTCAGTTCGTGCAGTTGCGCGTCGTCTGTCAATACGATGGTCAGGTCGCCGTCCGCAGACCGGTGCGCGAGCACGGTCAGCGCAGCACGTTCCAGCAGGTCCGGCGCAAGGCCGGTTTGCAAGGAGGGATTAACTTCAACTTGGATCACGATTTGATTTCTTTTCGCGGGGTGGTCGGGACATCCTGGGCAGCAGGGGCATCTTTCACCTTTGGATATTCGATGCGCGGATGATAGGAGCCGCGCAGGGTGGTGACGAAGGATTCTGTGATTTTGTTCAGATCGCTCAGGGTAAGCTGGGTATTGTTGAGCTGACCAGTCGATTGGACATGCTCTATAGTGCTGCGCACGATGGCACGCAACTCGTCTTCATTGCCCGGCCTCCCGGCGCGGACACGCGCCTCGGTGCCATCCGCCAGCATCAGCAGGGCTGTTTCGCGCGAGCGCGGAGGCGGGCCGGGGTAGCGAAAGTGTTCCGGGTCCACCTTGGACTCGTCACCACCCGCAGCCTCAACCGCTTTGGAATACTGGTAACGCGTGAGCATGGTGCCGTGATGTTCGAGAATGAAATCATCGATACGGCGCGGCAGTCGATGTTTGCGCGCCAGCTTGATGCCATCCAGCACGTGCTGGCTGATGGCGGCGGAACTGTCTGCTGGGTCGAGGTCATCGTGGGTGTTGATGTTACCGTGCGCCTGGTTCTCGATGAAAAACGCGGGGTTCATGGCCTTGCCCACATCGTGGAAGAGCGCGCCCACGCGCGTGAGCAGCGCGTCTGCGCCAATATTTTCGGCGGCCTGCTCGGCCAGGTTGGCAACCTGCAAGCTGTGCTGGTAGGTGCCCGGCGCGTTGCGCAGGAAGAATTGCAGCAGGGGAAAATCGGGTCGGGAGATCTCGAGCAATTGCAGCGGCGTGGTCAGCCCCAGGATCTGGGCCAGGAAGTATTGCAGCAACAAGGTAATGCTGGCCGAGGCAATGCCGTTGAACGCCGCTGCGCCCAGCAGGGTAACGATCCCAACCCAGTCCATCTGGTTGAAGGGCAGGCGGAAAGCCAGGATCATGGCTCCTCCCGCCAGGGCAATCGCGATCCCCGCGCGGAAGAATACCCAGAAACGCCGGGCAGACCCGAGCACGAGTACGCCCGTCAACGAGGACAGCATATAATAAGGCATCAGGTCAAGCGTGTTGGGCAGGTCATAGGCCGCCAATACGGAGATGACCAACCCGAAGATCATGCCTGTTTCCAGGTTGAAGAGCGTTGCCAGCAACAGCCCGACCGCGGCCAGCGGGTAAAGGTAGGGGATGATCGTGCGGTTAGGGATGGATAACCTTGCCCCGACCAGGAAAACAATAAAGATGATAGCGATAAGCACCAGGCTGCGGACTTCGGAAAGATGAGGCCGGTTGCGGCGATAGAAATACAACCCGACAAAAGTAGTCGTCAGGGTAACCAACGCGACCACTCCCAGATAATCCTGCCATTGCTTGCCGGACTCGATCAGCCCCAATTTTTCGAGCGCTTCGAGTTGCGCAGGGCTGATGAGCTGGCCGCCGGCCACCACCATCTCGCCCGGTTTATAGGTCTGGACCACCGGCTGGACGGCATCGCGCGCGGCCTGACGGGCGGCTTCGGTCAGTTCGAGACTGCTGAAGCTGTTCGGCGCAATAAATGCAGACACCAACTCTGCGACCAGTCCCGCCTGCTCTTCGGTCAGCGCCAGGCTGACCAGCGAGGGCACGCCGCGGCGAATGGTCTGCAGGTCGTTCTCGCGGATGGTGTTGCGCATGACCTGTTCCAGCACCCTCAGGGCTTCCTGCTGGGTGGTGTCCCAGCGGGCAGCCGGCAAGTTGATGATTTGATCGCTGGTTTCAGGTTTTAGGGTCAGGTCGCTCAGGGCAGCCAGGTCAGTTTGCTTTTGCTCGGGAGCGGCAAACTCATCGGCACGCACCAGGCTGATATAATCGAGAGCAGCCCGCAGATGTTCGATCTGACCGCGCGCGATGGACGGGTCGGGCAGGGAATAGACCGGCGGGACGGCACGTTCGGCAGCCGCGCGCGCTTCTTCCGTCCGCACTTTGCTGACGTATTCAATTGCCTGGGGAGCCTGCAAGTCGCGCGGCGCGACGTCGCCTGCTGAGAGCGGCAGGGCCTCGGGGCTGAGGGACAGCGGCGCGATCAGGGCGACCAACGAGACCAGGCCCACCAGGATGAGCAGGATGAATTGGATCGTGCGAATGCGGGCAGGGACTTTCCCTGGCTTGGCAGAAGCCATCAGTTAGCCAGCGAGCAGCTCTTTTACCATCGCGCTGACCTCGCCGCCGGGCGCGCGGCCAGCCACCTTTTCCAGGACGACCTTCATCACCTTCCCCATATCAGCGGGCGCGGAGGCGTCAGTCTCGGCGATGGCAGCCTTCACGATCTCGCGCAACTCGTCCGCGGACATGGCTTCTGGCAGGAAGGCTTCCAGCACAACGATTTCGGCTTGGTTGTCTTTGATGAGATCATCGCGGCCAGCGGTTTTGGCCTCTTCGAGGGCTTCCTTACGGTTCTTGATCTCCTTTTGCAGCAGCGCGATGACCGCCATCTCGTCCAGCGTGGTCTGTTTGTCCACTTCGACCTGTTTGATGGCTGCCAGCGCCATGCGGATGGTGTTCTTGCGCACCGTATCGCCAGAGCGCATGGCGTCCTTCATTGATTCGTTAAGTTGAGTTTTTATGTCCATGTAGAGGATTATACTAGAAAGCCACCCTGGTTTATGCCGGCGTTATTCGGAGACTTTCGGTCACGCCCGAAGCTTTTTACCGACAAACCCACTTGCTTTGCTCTAAATCTATATTCGGAACAAACCAGACGTGAGCGCGCATATCAACGTGGCTGCCACATCATGCAGTTGACCCCACAAATCATGCATGGATGCGCATCGCTTTTATGAAAGGCTGGGGTTTGCAAAATCACATATTGGGATGAAAATAAATCTGTGAAAAACGAAAATATTGAAGTAATTCATAACCAAGAAGAACATCGCTTCGAGATCACAACCGATGGGCATGTAGCCGTGCTTGATTACATGTTGAAGGGTGAGATCATGATCTTTACGCACACTGGCGTTCCACCTGCCATTGGGGGACGAGGTTTAGGCAGCAAGTTGGTTAAGACTGGTCTGGATTATGCCAGAGAGAATCGTCTGCAAATCAGGTCCTTGTGCTGGTTTGTGAGTAAATATATCCGTCGCCATCCCGAATACCAGGATCTGGCGAAAAAATAGGGTTATGCCTGATGGGGTTGGCGCAGTTTCTGCATATAAAACGATCAGGGTGTTCGTAAGTAAAGGTAGAAAAACGATCCCAACGCGTAACCTATTCGCGAAGAAATCGTCTTGGATATAACAGCGAGTATCCATTAATGGAGGGACAGCAACAACAGGGAGGAGACTTTACGGGTCTGTTGGTGCTGCCAGCTACTTTTTAGCGGTGTGGACATTGACTAGTTTTGGCAGACTCGAATGCTCGTCTGAAATATAAACAAACAACATCAACTGGCGAGAATGACAAATTATCGATTTTCTAAGCAAGAGGTGGTTAAGCTGTTGCCACAGCTCAGGGAACTCCGCGTGGAATATCCTCCTGAACTGTTGGCTGCCCAGCGCGAGTTATACCTTGACATGGTAATACAACTGGCCGCAACACGTAGCGCGGTCAATACCAGAAGACAACAGCGGAGATATTCAATCATGCACGAACCAAGTTCAATGGTGGTAAAAGCCCTCATCGTGGTTTTTACAGCGTTTCTGATTGCATTTGTGGCGTACTCGATTGCAACTGGCAATGTAAATTTTTGAGTGGCTAAGAGAATTGTTTTCGAATTGAACCATCCCCTTGTTGGGAACTCTGCGGTTGAACAAAAACACGCTTCATACGAAGCGCGTTTTTCTGGCGGGGAGGGCGGGATTCGAACCCGCGGTCGAGTTTAACCCCGACACTCACTTAGCAGGCGAGCCCAATCAGCCAGCTCTGGCACCTCCCCATATTCAATTTTCTTGCCCGGAATGACATGGCGGAGGGAGTGGGATTCGAACCCACGTGGGCTTGCACCCAACCTGTTTTCAAGACAGGCACCTTCAACCGCTCGGTCATCCCTCCGGGCGGAACGATTTTACCATATCTTAGTGATGGAATCGATGTTCGGCGCATTTCCCAATTCACAGCTCTCAAGTTGAATCTCGGAATCCTGACAAACTTGGTATAATTCTCGCCCTATGGAGAAAAAGTATCATATTTGGACTGAAGGCTGTCAGATGAACGTGGCCGACTCGCAACGCGTCGGCTCGTCGCTGGAGCATTTGGGTTACACCTTTACCGATCAAGCCGAAGAAGCGGATGTTATTGTTTTAAACACCTGCGTTGTACGACAATCTGCCGAAGACAAGGCGCTCGGGCGCTTAAGCTCGCTCAAGCCGCTCAAGGACAAGAATCCCGACCTGGTTATCAACCTGATGGGCTGCCTGGTGGGTGTGCGCAGTACGGAGAAACTGCGTCAGAAGCTTCCTATGGTGGATGTCTTCTCCCCGCCTTCCGACCCCGGGCCACTCATCTCCTACCTTACTCAGGGCGAAGTGCAAGACCTGGAAGCTGACGAAACCAAAACCCGTTACGCCATCATGGATGGCGACCCTTCGACTATGCTCAGGGCAGGCCTGCTGCTCCCGGTTCACGAGCGCGGCAAACTGGTCAGCGCGCATGTGCCGATCGTCTACGGCTGCTCGCACGCCTGTGCCTTCTGCATCATTCCCTACAAGCGCGGCATTGAGCGCAGCCGCCCGGTCGGCGACATCGTCAGCGAAGTGCGCTCGCTGGCGGCGCAGGGCGTCAAGGAAGTCACCCTACTGGGTCAGATCGTCGACCGCTACGGGGTAGACATCCCCGATGGCCCAGACTTGGCCGGTCTGCTGCGCCTGATCCACGAGGTGGATGGTATCCAACGCATTCGCTTCCTGACCTCGCATCCCAACTACTTCAGCGAAGAACTGATGGACACTGTGGCCGAACTGCCAAAAGTGATGCCGCACATCGAAGTCCCCGTCCAGGCAGGTGACGATCAGGTACTCGAAAACATGAAGCGCGGCTACACCCAGGACGACTACCGTAAACTGGTCACCAAGATTCGCGAACGCATCCCGGACTGTTCCATTGCGACGGACATTATCGTCGGATTCCCCGGCGAAACGGAAGAACAGTTCATGCAGACGTATCGCGTCTTATCGGACCTCAAGCTGGATGTCGCTCATTTGGCGCGTTACTCGCCTCGGGTGGGCACCGTTTCCGCCCGCCGCATGGACGATGATGTCCCCGACGCCGAAAAGCGCCGTCGCTTCCACCTGCTGGAAGATTTGCAAGAGGGGATCGTGGGTGAGATCAACGCCAAACTACTCGGCCAGACTGTCGAAGTGCTGTTCGAAGAAAAAGTCAAAGGCCGCTGGAAGGGACGCACGCCCACCAACAAACTGGTCTTCGTTGAATCGGAAGAAGACCCTTCGACAGCCCTTCGACAAGCTCAGGATAACAGCTCAGGGCGAGATTTGCAGGGCCAGATCGAAAATGTCGCCATCACGTGGACGGGGCCCTGGTCCATGCAGGCCAACCTGATACGACAGCCAGTCGCAATTTCGTTATGATGCCCGTAGGGGCGGGGTTACCCGTCCCTACGTTATTTTTTGGAGGGACAATGCCGCACATCCGCCCGCTTGCCATTTGTATTTTCAGCCACAATGGCAAAATCCTCGTTTCTGAAGAACACGATCCCAGTAAAGGCGAGACATTCTACCGTCCGCTGGGTGGGGGGATCGAATTCGGTGAACACAGCGCCGACACCATCCGCCGCGAGTTAAGGGAGGAGATCGGCACAGAAGTGAAGAGTTTGGTTTATCTTGGCACGCTGGAGAACATCTTCATCTTCAACGGGGAACCCGGCCATGAGATCGTGCAGGTCTATGATGGGGCTTTGAAAGAGTCTGGGTTGTACGAGCAGGCCGTGATTTCAGGTCATGAAGCGGACGTCAGTCTGTCCATGAAGGTGATCTGGAAAAGCCTGGACGAATTTGGGCCGGGCAAGTCTATCCTGTATCCCGAGGGCTTGTTTGAGATGCTGAATCAGTAGTTGACATTTCGTTTTTAGGGGATTCTTTTCTAACAGCTTTGTAAAGTACTTTAGGGTATGTTGAGAATAAAAACGACTTAGCATATAATTTCACAAGAGGAAGGGATACAATAGATGCCTGATGCCCCCAAAAATTGTACAACCACCGGAACCCAATAAACTTCTCTCGCAAGAACAGGAGCCGATCAATGCTTTGCATGACTGGCGCAGCAGTGTTCTAGATATTTTTCTGCCGCTTACTTCGCTCGCTATTTTTCCCTCGGTTGTTCAAACTGTGCTGCAAGCAATCAAAAATCCACAGATTGCATGGCAGGGGGTTGCAATATTTTTATTCTTTTACCTGATCCTTGTTTTTGCAACCATTCAACGAAACCTGGGTGCAAACGTACGTAGTTGGATTGTCGTCGCTCTAACCTATCTGACCGGCGTGGTATCAATGGCACGCGGTGGTTTGGCCGGGGACGGAACTATTTTTCTGACAGTTTTGCCAATCCTGACCATCACACTGGTAAACGCACGGATGGGGATATATGCTGCTGGGGTTTCATTATCTACTTTTGTCGTATTTGGAATATTGGCCCACTTCGGTGTGCTGAGTCAATGGCTGATTATTCATGATAATCCGCAGACTCCGGATCAATGGCTTTACTTTGGATTGGCGATGAGTACATTGATCATTGTGACCGTCTTCGTTGTGGTCAGGTTCTCCAACTTCCAATTGGAAACGCTTGAGTCAGTCCAGAAAGTGTCGCAAGCCCTTGCAGATGCCAACAGGCAGTTGGAGCAAAAAATACTACAGCGTACCCAGGAACTCAGCAATGCCAACCAGCATTTACAATTCCTTGCCACCCACGACAATTTAACAGGCCTACCAAACCGTATTCTATTTTTTGACCGTCTCGAACAGGCCATCAAAAAAAGTCGTCGGCAAAAGCATCGCTTTGCTCTGTTTTTTATTGACCTGGATGACTTCAAAAGGATCAATGATTATTTTGGGCATCTCGTTGGAGACCAGGTGCTACAAACCGTCGCCGATATTCTAAATCATGTTGTGCGTGATAGTGACACGGTTGCACGCCTGGCGGGAGACGAATTCACGATCATTCTGGACAACGTTCAAGACATATCCAATATCAAAGCCATCGCAAGAAAAGCCATCAAAGCTGTCTCACAACCCATTGAGGTTCCGCAAGAGACCGTTGTCATGACGGTCAGTATTGGTATCAGCTTATTTCCCGACCACGGTGAAGATGCCGAAACCCTGCTCCGGAAAGCGGACGCGGCGATGTATCACGTCAAAAACGGGGATAAAAACGGTTATTTCCTGCATTCCGAATAACCCTGTCCGTTCATATCTTGCGCAACTGCACGCGCAATTTGCTTTCTCCCGCTAAGCCACGGATTTGTTCCATAACATTCTCTGCGATCGTCTTGACCAGCGGGCGGTCGTCTGAATCGCCCTGGAAATGCAACGGCTTGCCAACCGTGATTGCATACGGCCCGCGCAGATACCAGGTGATGGTATCCGGTTCGCCCTCCAGCGTGGTTGGCACACGCTTGCAATTTTCATCGCGTAGATGAATGCCAATCGGCACCACCGGCACGCCACTCTGCAATGCCAGCCGCGCCACGCCGGAGCGGACGGGGGCAAAGCCATTCGCCGGGCTGATAGCGCCCTCCGGAAAGATGACGACAGAACGACCGGCAGCTAATGCGCGGACTGCCTGTTTCAGCACCCGATCGCTCTGGCCTTTGCCACGGATCACCTCGATCTGCTGCATCTTGCGCATGTATGCACCCAGCACCGGGATCGAAAATATCTTGGAGTTGATCATCACGCTCATCGGCTGTTTTGTGATCAAATGAATGTAGATCGGGTCAGTGGTGCTGGGATGGTTGGCGGCAAACAATACAGGGCCTTGCGGTAATGATTCTTGCCAGTGCACGTCCATTTTGAGCATCAGGCGGGCATAGGTACCGATGATGATGCGACCGGCTTCGTAGAGCAATTTAGAGAGCATGGGCAGGGTTCCTTTTAGATAGACGATTGTATGAACACTTTAGAGCCGAAAAGTTTCATACGCAGGATGTTACCTGCTTATCGATTTTTCCTCCTATCCGGGAGCTAACGGGGAGCTATCAAGGAATCACCAATTTGAAAACAAAAATCCCCATCAGCCTTCGGCCACCTCTCCTAAAGACGACTGGGGTTCGTCGTCTTTAGGAGAGGATGGGTTTGGGCTTACTTCACCATATTCCTCAGCACCGTATGCAGGATACCGCCATTGCGGTAGTACTCCACTTCGACTTCCGTATTCAGCAACGCCTCGGCCTCGAACATATCCACACGGCCATCCAGTCGGCGCACGCGTACGTTGACGCGGGTTCGCGGGGGCATGTCGCCGCGCAGGCATTCGATGTCGTAGACTTCGTCGCCTTTCAGCCCCAGGGATTCGGCGTTCTGCCCGTCCACGAACTGCAGGGGCAGGATGCCCATCCCGACCAGGTTGGAACGGTGGATGCGCTCGAACGATTCGGCGATGACCGTCCTGACGCCCTGCAGCAGGGGGCCCTTGGCCGCCCAGTCACGGCTGGAACCGGAGCCGTATTCCTTACCGGCGATCACGATGCAATGGACGCCTTCTTCTTTATATTTCATGGCCGCAGCATAGATCGGCATGACTTCCCCGGAGGGCATGTGCTTCGTCCAATTGCCTTCCTTTGGGGCTACCAACTGGTTCTTCAAGCGGATGTTGGCAAAGGTGCCGCGCGCCATGACCTTGTCATTGCCGCGGCGCGAGCCGTATGAGTTGAAGTCCCTGTATTCGACGCCATGCTCCTGCAAGAATCTGCCCGCCGGGCTGTCAGGAGCGATCGCGCCAGCCGGGGAGATGTGGTCGGTGGTGATCGAGTCGCCGAACAGGCCCAGCACGCGCGCGCCTTTGATATCGCTCACAGGAGGCACTTCCAGCGTCAACTCCTGGAAGAAGGGCGGGTGCTGGATATAGGTCGAAGTTTCATCCCATTCGTACAGGTCGCCGCCGGAAACCTTGATCTCATTCCACATCTGCGAGCCGGAGAACACGTCAGCGTATTTCTCTCGGAACATTTCAGAGGTCACACTGGCAGCAATCGCCTCCTGGACCTCCTGTGTTGTCGGCCAGATGTCTTTCAGGTATACAGGCGCTCCGTCCGCGCCAGTACCGAGCGGCTCGTTGACCAGGTCGATATCGACAGTCCCGGCCAGGGCATAGGCCACTACCAGCGGTGGGGAGGCCAGGTAATTGGCCTTAACCAATGAATGGATACGGCCTTCGAAGTTGCGATTGCCAGAGAGCACCGCTGCCGCGACCAGATCGTTGCTCGTCACGGCCTCGGCCACCTCGACAGGCAGCGGGCCGGAGTTGCCGATGCAGGTCGTGCAGCCGTAAGCGATCACGTTGAAGCCCAGTTTGCTCAAGGGATCGATCAACCCGGCCTTGGTCAGGTATTCGGTCACCACGCGCGAGCCGGGCGCCAGCGAGGTCTTAACCTGCGGCGCGGCGCGCAGTCCTTTTTCGACGGCCTTCCTGGCGACCAGTCCCGCCGCGATCAGAACAGACGGGTTGCTGGTGTTGGTGCAGGAGGTGATGGCGGCGATGACGACCGCTCCGTGCCCGATCGGATAGGACCCGCCGTTGGCCCCGACCGTGCCTTTACGGGCCAACGCCTCGGGACTCAGCTCGAAGCCGCGCTCCTTGACCGGGGCCTTGAGCGCGTCCCGGAAGGTTCCCTTCATCTCGGCCAGCGGGACGCGGTCCTGTGGGCGCTTGGGTCCGGCCAGGGAGGGGACCACAGACCCCAGGTCCAGTTCGAGCGTGTCGGTAAATTCAGGGTCGGGAGCGTCCTCATCACGGAACAGTCCCTGGGCGCGCAGGTAGGCTTCCGTCCGCTCGATGACTTCTTCGGAGCGGCCGGTGAAGCGCATGTAACGGAGTGTTTCATTGTCCACCGGGAAGAAGCCCATGGTCGCGCCATATTCGGGAGCCATGTTGCCGATGGTGGCGCGGTCGGGCAGGGACATGCTGGCCAGGCCGGGACCGAAGAACTCGACGAACTTGCCAACCACGCCCATTTCACGCAGCATCTGCGTGACGGTCAGCACCAGGTCGGTGGCGGTCACGCCCTCAGCCAATTTGCCGTACAGCTTGAAGCCAATCACATCCGGCAGCAGCATATCCATCGGCTGGCCGAGCATGACCGCTTCGGCCTCGATGCCGCCCACGCCCCAGCCAACCACGCCCAGGCCGTTGATCATGGTGGTGTGAGAGTCGGTGCCGACCAGGGTGTCGGGGAATAAGACCCTAAAGGTCTCAGTCCCCGTTGTTTCACTTCGGGAGTGCTCTGTGAAGACCTTTAGGGTTTCTTCTTTCGTCATCACCACATCCGCCAGATATTCCAGATTGACCTGATGCACAATCCCTGTCATCGGCGGGACAACGCGGAAATTATCGAAAGCCTTTTGTCCCCATTTGAGGAACTCGTAACGTTCGCGGTTGCGGTGGAACTCCATTTCGGTGTTGCGTTGCAGCGCTTCGGGCGTGGCGAAGAAATCGACCTGCACCGAATGGTCGATGACCAAGTCCACCGGCACGATCGGGTTGACCCTCCTGGGGTCGCCGCCCAGACGAGCCACCGCTGCGCGCATAGCAGCCAAATCGACGACCGCAGGCACACCGGTAAAGTCTTGCATCACCACGCGAGCAGGTAGGAACGGGATGCCGGGCCGGCCCACCCCCCTCTGTCCCCCCTGCAGGGGGGATGAAAGGGGGGTCGGGATCCACGCGGCGATGTTCACCACATCTTCCCGGGTGATCTCGCGCTCGTTGCATTGACGCAGCGCCGCTTCGAGCACAATGCGGATCGAAAACGGGAGCCGTTTGAGGTCCGTCAGCCCCGCTTTTTCCAGCGCGTCGAGGCGGTAATATGTATAAGTCCCGTGCTTGGTCTTCAGGGTATCACGGGCATTGAAAAAGTCTTGCATTGTGGTCTCCTTTGGCTACACCCCTCTCCTTCAAGGACATGTGCCCGAAAGGGTAGAGGGGCCGGGGGTGAGGTCAGGTCACCACAGAGACCAAAAAGACGCAAAGGTGCGCCTTTGCCGTCCTTTCGGACTGTGTGGTGAGAATCTGATTATTGCAGGTTCCTATTCTACCAAAATCGGATAAGATACAGCAAGTTTGAGGGGCGTTTCTGCCATTTTTCGCACCAGCTTACAAACTACTATCAAATGCACATATGCCAATCAAATCTGCTTTTGATGGCTGTGTTACGTTCAGCAAGGCTGAAATTGGCGGCGATTGATGCTCTCCGAGGCACGGTTCAACAGCGAATTTCAACCAGTTAGCTTTACCAACATCAGACGTTATTTATATTCCCCCGCACGTATACCTGTTAATCATTCCGGCTTGTACTCGAACCTGTATCCCTGAATCTCCACATACGGCTGCCAGTGTTTATAACTGATAGCGCGGATTCTGCGGGCAATCTCGTCCTTGCGCATGTTGGGCCGGATGACGAACAACTCGTTGAACTGGACGCGCGTGAACGGCGGCCGGGTCCAGGTTTCCCCGGAGACGGATAATTCTTTTCCTTCGGCCAACAACCCCACGATCTCGAAGAACAATTCGATTTGATGCATATACGTCCGTTCGAGTAATTCGGCCACTCCGTCTTCCGGGTAGACCGGAAAGCGCCTGACTGCGATGATCGCGCCCGTGTCCACTTTGGAGGCCATGTGGTGACAGGTCACGCCGTATTCTTTGGCATCTTCGTACAGTGCGAAGTTATTACAGCCAATGCCGGGATACTCGGGCGAAGCCGGGTGAAAGTTGAATGAAGCTTTGCACGCACGTTCCAACAGGAATTCGGGCACCACCCAGCGCGAGAGATACGAGATGACATAGTCGCCTTCCCAGCTTCGGGCGGCTTCGGGCAGCGGGTCGCCCCACACGCCGAGGCAGTAGGTCACGTCCGTGAAGTGCTCCTGGCAGAAGGCCAGCGCGCGGGCGCAGTCGGGGTCACTGGCTTTGCCGAGGAAGAGGATGGAAGAGTCAGATTTTGTCATATTTTATTGGGGACACAGATAACACGGATGGAACAGAGACCGATTAAATCACGGAAGAATCCGTCCTGTCCGTGAATTCCGCGTCCAAAAAAGTGCTCAGATTTAGGTCATCATTATAAACCGAGAGCAAACTCATCGTGGGATAGAAGCGCGCGGATCCTTTTTCGTGATATTCGTGCTTTTAGTGATAAAAAAACCTGCGCGGGGCGCAGGTCATTGTCTTTTAAGTCGAAATATATTCGCGCAGGCTATGCTCCACCGCATACGCGGCAGCCTCCGCGCGATTGTTGACTCCCAACTTGGAGAGAATACTGCTGACATAGTTGCGCACCGTGCCTTCCCCAAGGAACAAGTTTTTAGCGATCTCGCGGTTGGTCTTGCCTTCCGAAACCAGCAGAAGCACATGTTTTTCCTGCTGGCTCAGGTGTGCAAAGGCCGAAGCTTCTTCTTCCTTCACCGCCCGGCGCACTTCCTGGAACACGCGCTGCGTCACAGCCGGGTCGAGCAGCGCTTCGCCGCGTCCAACCGCTTCGATGGCCTTGACCAACTCCTCGCTGGCGATCTGCTTGAGCACATAGCCCGACGCCCCGGCGCGGATGGCCGAGAACAACATCTCATCCTCGGCGTACGAAGTCAGCATGATAACTTTGGTATTCGGATGTTGGTCGACGATTTGCTCGCAGGCTTCGATCCCCGATGTGCCCGGCAGGCGGATGTCCATAACAACCACATCTGGTTCCAGGGCGGCCACCTGTTCCAGCGCATCGCGCGCCGAATTCGCCTCTCCAACGACTTCAAACTGCGGATGTCGTTCCAACAACGACTTCAACCCCAAGCGGACGACCTCGTGGTCATCCACCAGTATGATCCTTTGTTTTGCCATTAAGGTTAGCCTCCAAGATGGTCGGATAAAGAGTATAGTCCAGACGAAGATGTCTGACAAGGGCGGATAAAACAGGGCGTGCCGTGCAACTCTGCGAGACGCGCCCTGTTCGCTTCTTGCGAGACCCTAAATCTGTATCATCCCCGCATCGTCCCCGTAAGGGGGAAGAGGGTTCCCGTTTAATTATCTCACACGCTACTCTTTATTCTCTCTTCGAAAATCCACAAACCGGTAACCTACACCGCGCTCTGTCAGGATGTACTTGGGATCGGAAGGATCAGCCTCCAACTTCTGGCGCAGGTAGTTGATGTACAGTCGCACGTAATGAGGCTCATCGCGATACTCGTAACCCCAGACCTTGGTCAGCAACTGATCGTGGGTGACAACCCAGCCCGCATTCTGCACCAAATGGTAGAGCATGCGGTATTCGGTCGGGCGCAGTTTTACCAATTTGCCTTCTAACCAAATCTCGCGGCGATCGAAATCGATCTTGAGACGGTCGTCCACCTCGATCAGTCCATGCATCGAACCGCTGGCGCTTTCCGTGCGACGCAGCACAGCTTTCACGCGGCTGACCAGTTCGCGCGGGCTGAAAGGTTTGGTAACGTAATCGTCTGCACCCAGTTCCAGGCCGCGCACACGATCATCTTCCTCGCCTTTGGCCGTCAACATGATGACCGGCACATTGCTCACCTCGCGGACGGTCTCCAACACTTCGAAACCATCCAGGTCGGGCATCATTACATCCAGCAGGATTAAATCGGGGGGCACATCGCGTATCTTTTGAATGGCCTGTTTCCCGTTGAATGCCTCACTGACCTGGAAGCCATCATGTTCCAGGTTCATGCGAATGAAACGGACCATGCGTTCTTCGTCGTCTACTACCAGGATGCGGCGGCGTTCAAAATCGTCTGGCATACTTACTCCCTTACGAATCCGATGATTTGGTCTTCTTCCTCGCCTGCCAGAATTTCGATGAAGCTAATGCGGTATAAGGGCCAGATCACCTCGACGACGTTGTGCTCCAGGTAGTGCAGGTCTTTTCCGTCTTTCTGGCGCGGGTTGTGGACTGTGATGATAACATCGGTTGGCTTGGGTAGTTCATCTACTTCACCGATGATGGCGGATTCATTTGCAATATGTAAAATAACGGTATGTGGCATTCGTGCACCTTTTTCTGTTAGGGATTCTTTAACAGGATCTGGATTTTGAGTTTACCCAGGGAAAGGATATCGCCATGATTAAGGGCCTGGCTGTCGTTTGGTTTTAAACGTACACCGTTCAAATACGTTCCATTCGATGAACCCAGGTCCATAACATAGACTTGGCTTTCTTCTTTCCTTAGAACTGCATGTAAGCGTGAAACACCACAGGCGTAGGCCTGATAGGGGGTCAGATCGATATCCGGCATGATGGGTTGGGCGTCACTGATACGTCCCAGTGTGAATTCTTCGCGGTCGGAGAGGGGCAGGATCTGCCCGCTATCGGTCAGGTGGATGGCGGCCCACGCATCGAGATCCTTTGGAAATACGCTGGTTCTCTTTAAATCCCGTGTTATTTGCTCTTCTGAGATGTTTTGTGTGACGATGGGATTTATACTAGTTAATTGCGTGCCGCAATCACTGCAAAATACGGTCCCGTCTAAATTTTCATGTGTACAGTTGGGGCAAATGATCATACCAGTTCTTCCTTTTTTTCTTGTGGCATTATGAGAGCCCGTGTGCCATATTTGATTTCTTTACTTCCTTCTTCGGAAAACGCCTGCGATTTCTCAATATTTTCAGCTTCTATCAAGGCTGTGCGTGCCAGATCCCGTTCGCCCTGTGACAACAAACTTGTTGCAAGTTGCTTCATATGATGGGCAGCGAGTTCAAACTGACCTTGGTCCACTTCCATATGAGCTTTTTCTTGCATGCGATACAGGGTCAGTTTGCCAAGGGCCCGGATAATCAAGGCAGACGGTGGTATTGTGGTGTCTGCCTCTTCTTTCACCTCACGTGAAAATTCGATCCGGACAGGCTGAATCGGCGTCGGTAGGGCAGCGATCGTGAGTTTGAGTGAGCCGCGCAAAACTTGAATCATGTCCCCTTTTGTCAGCGATGGATCGATGCGGAATTCGAAGAGAACGCTCAGAGTGGAATCTTGCAGAACCGGGCCCAGGTGGATGTCTCCCTCCATCGGCAGCGGACCAGTTTCAGGTTGAGTCCGAAACGCATAGGCCAATTCAACGCCGGTTGTCTCTTTGAAGTCCAGGACAACGTCATCGGCCAGGATACGTGCCAGCGTGTCGAATTTTTCCACTAGAAAACGTTGGATGTCTTCGGCGCGGGAAATATAGCGGCTGCTTCCGCCGGTGCGATTGGCCAGGGTGTCCAGGAACACGTCGTTCCACTCTTTCCCGATGCCCATTGCGCTGATGCCAATCCCTTGCCTGGCAGCTCGTTCCGCCAATTTGAGGCACTGCTGTTCATCCCCATATGTATGGCCATCGGTCAGGAGGATGATATGGTTGACACGTTCATGGCTGGCATTGCGTTGGATCTCATCGTAGGCCGCTTGCATGCCCTGGTAAATCTCAGTTGCGCCCCCTGACTGTAACATTCGAATGCGGGCCTCGAGTTTGCTTTTGTCGAACGAGTACGAAGCGGGGATAAGAACTTCTGCTCGATCGCTGAATGTGACCACACTGAAGATATCTTGAGACCGCAGATTCCGCATGACCTTGATAGCCGCATTTTTGACTATATCCATTTTTTCATCTTTCATGGACGTGGAGCGGTCGAGCACCAGGCTGACGTTTAACGGCGGTGCAGGGATTTCTTCTGATTTTTGTTGAGGTATGATTTCCAGGAGTACGTACAGGATCTGTGGTTCGTTCAAGCGAACCAGGTTGGGGCGGCTGTAATAAATTTCATATTTTACTGGTAAAGACGGCTCTTCTTCTGGCGGTAGTGTGGCATCGTATTTTTTGCGTCGTTTGGGATTGGAGAGCGTTTCGTATGCCTGCTGGATTTCAAGAAAGATTTCGGTCTCTCCTGCCGCTTTGTTTTTGTCCGGATGCAAACGTTGCGCGGCTTCGTAATAAGCCTGCTTGATTTCCTCCTGGGTTGCGTTGCGTGCTACGCCAAGGGTGACGTAGTAATCCGGGTTTGTGGGCATTTTATCCAATCAACTGCGCAATAATGACACTGATATTATCCGGCCCTCCGGCCGCGTTCGCTGCCTCGACCAGATTTTGACAGGCGCGCTGCAAAGTGGGTGCGTCCTTGATCATGCGATGCATATCTTGCTCGGCCACAACACCCCATAAGCCATCGCTACAGAGCATAAGGTAGCCTGTCTGGGGGAAGGCAACGGTAAAGATGTCAGGTTCGAGGATTTCACCCTGCCCAAGCGCACGATAAAGAACATTGCGATGAGGATAGTTTTCGGCTTCATCTGCGCTGATATGCCCAAGCTCTTCCAGGCGTTTGACCAGGGAATGATCGCGTGTGATCACTTCTATGCGCCCTTCGGAGTAAATGTTATAAGCACGGCTGTCACCCACATGGGCAATTGTTACTTGTTGGCCCAATACCAGGGCAGCCGTCAGCGTGGTGCCGCTGCTGGGGGCTTCGTTTTGAATGGTTTTCTGCGCTTCTTTAACTGCGGCTTGCATGATTTCTTGCAGGGATTCTTCGGGCGGGGTAGGCTTGAGACTGAACAAGTAAGGCTGGAACTTGCGCATGATATGGCCGGCAACAGTGCGGATGGCTGCATTGCTGGCCACTTCTCCATACTGATGACCACCCATTCCATCTGCGATGATGTATAACCCTAAGGGTAAACTGCCTGAATTGCCAGCCAGCGTTGTTGTGAGGGCAAAAAGACTATCTTCGTTTAACTCGCGCTGTTTGCCAACCGATTGCCCTGAAGCAGCAACCAGTTGTTGCAAATCAAATTGTACGTTTTTGCTGTACAAAATCGACTGGATTTGTTGATCGGTAAGGGGGGCTGTGGTAACTGTTTCTGTTATTGGAGCAGCTCGACCGCCGAATAATTTTCGGAAAAATTCCATCACAATAATATCTCCTTCTCAGGCAAGTAACGCATAAACCTGGTGGTCGGTTG
Organism: uncultured Anaerolineaceae bacterium; assembly: GCA_964560935.1. Taxonomy (GTDB): domain Bacteria; phylum Chloroflexota; class Anaerolineae; order Anaerolineales; family Villigracilaceae; genus JAABUE01. The sequence continues at coordinate 43,570 of CAZLOC010000001.1, forward strand.
AACCAACATAGACAATATCATCATACACCAAGGGAGAGCCAACGATCTGGCCTTCTGTCCCAAACTTCCAACGAAGGCGTCCAGTGCGATATTCCAGACAATACAGGTAACCATCCACCGAACCGCAATAGAGAGAGTCTTTGTAAACAACCGGCGAACTGCTAACCTGATGCTCCGTGCGGAAGCGCCAGACTTCTTTGGCTGTTCTTGCCTCGACCGCATAGATGAATCCATCTGCTGCGCCGACAAATACCATGTCATCGCTTACATAGGGGGATGAAATGGAGCCTTTGCCCAGCCTGAAGCGCCAAATGATGAAACCATTGCGGTGATCAAGGGCATACAGCGTACTATCCAGGGAACTGAAGATGATCATGTGCCCACTGGTGGTTGGGGATGAAGTAATGGCTCGTTTTGCACGGAAGCGCCACTTCAAATTGCCCCGAAAGTCAATCGCCAGGAAATCGCCCATTTCGTTGCCCACATAAACCAATTCGTTGGCGACAAATGGCGTTGAGCGAACAGGATCTGAAGTTTCAAATTTCCAAGCCAGGCGTCCCGTGTTCAGGTTAACAGCGTGCAGGTATTGGTCGTCGGAACCTACAAAAATGTGGCCTTCTGCAATGCGCACGGAGGAACGTACCGGACCGTCGGTGAAATACGTCCACACCACTTTGCCGGAGCGCGCGCTTACGACATACATACGGTTATCTTCTGAACCAAAGTAGATGTTGTCTTCGTATGCACTGGGCTTGGAAACAATTCCGCCTTCGGTGGGGTATTTCCACAAGAATTTTCCATCGGCCGCGTTGATGGCGTACAGGTTGTTATCGTAGCAACCGATATAGATCGTATTCTTATAGTTCAAGGGTGTGCCGCGGATTTCATCTTCACACTTGAACGTCCATAAAGGTTTGATGCCGTTCCCCTTGCTAATAGATGTTGTCGAAACTTTTGACAGGATGCCGGTCTTGTGCGCGGCAGCCAGTAGAGCATCCTTCATGTCGCTTGCGCTTGAGAAGCGGTCTTCGGGATTGTACTCCAGTGCCTTCGAAACGACAGCTTCCACTTCGGCAGAAACCGCAGGATTGATTTTTCGCAACGGGCGTTCTGCAAACGAGAAAGGCGGTTCCATGCGCGGGTCACGGCGGGACAGGGCGTGATGCAAAGTAGCGCCCAATGCGTACAGATCAGCTACGGGCGTAGCTTCGCCGCGATATTGTTCGGGGGGGGAATATCCCTCGGTGCCGATCATCGTCCCTTTTTGCCCGGATTGGAAGGTCTTGGCAATGCCAAAGTCCACCAACTTTATTTCGCCGTTGTGATCGACCATCACATTCGATGGTTTCATATCGCGGAAGATGATCGGATCGGGCTTGTGGTTGTGCAGGAAAGAGAGTACATCGCAAAGTAAAATACCCCAGGTCAGTACCTGTTCCTCGGGCAAAAAACCGCCTGTGTCACTGATCACTGCTTCCAGGTCCTTACCGTGGATATATTCGAGCACAAGGTAAGAGCGATCTGACTCTGAGAAATAATCATAGATGCGCGGAATAGCCGAATGATTAAGTGTTGCCAGTATATTAGCTTCCCGCTCGAAATTTTGAACAATGGTTTTCCGCACTAATGGATCTGGCGCGGTATTAACCATCTCTTTGACCGCGACCAGCTTCACCACGTTTGGGAAGTGTAAATCACGGGCGCGGTATACAGAGCCCATGCCGCCAACCCCTATGACTTCCTGGATCAAGTAGCGCTTAAAAAGGGTAGCACCTGACTCAAGTTGCCGTCGAGGGGGTTCTCTTCCGTTTCTGTCTTCTGGCGGTGATATATGTTGTGTTTCCAGTGGAAACTCCTGCAAAGCTATGACAAGTGCCGCTATTTTATGCGGCAAACTGGTTGAGTATTGATTTATTATAGTAGGCACTCAGGGGTTTGGCAACTCCCCACATAAGTTTACCCTGATTTATCCCACGTGACGATTACTGTTTTGTAAAGTTCCCTTGCACAGATTGTCAATCTGCGGCAAAATGAACCACAGGTATGATCAAAATACTCGCTGTGAGTGACCAGGTGGTGGAACGCATCTACGCGCTGTCTGCGGACGGGCATTTTCAAGACGTGGACTTAGTTCTTGGCTGTGGAGATCTGCCTTATACCTATCTGGAGTATCTTATCACCGTATTGAGTGTCCCGCTATACTACGTGCCTGGCAATCATGACCCTGAGTACAATGTTTACCGTTCTATCTCTCGTGCCGAAGGCGGCCTGAACCTGGATATGAAAAGCACTTATGCCAACGGACTTTTACTGGCCGGCCTGGGCGGCAGCATTCGTTACCGCCCCGATGGGGTCAACCAGTACACGCAAGAACAGGCTTTTTTTCGAGCTTATAGGTTATTGCTAAATTTGCTGGTCAACCAGGTTCGCTTTGGCCGCAAGCTGGATATTCTCATCAGTCATTCCCCTCCATTTGAAGTTCACGATGACGATTCCCAGGCCCATCAGGGACTCAAGGCGCTGAACTTTCTCATCCGCACAGTGCGGCCACGCTATCTGTTTCACGGGCACACTCATTTCTTCCGTCAGAATCTGGAAAACTCCGTTACATCGATCAGGCAGACCACCGTCATGAACATTTTCCCCTACAAAGTGATCGAGGTCAATGATGAGTAACCCAATAAATTCTCGTAGTCAAGCTGATTACAATCGGGCACGCTTTCGAGCCTTCCTGAACAAGGTTTGGGCGGTGGTATCCGGTCAACCCACAAATTTGCTTTCCTACGACGAAATCAAAGAAAAATTGCGTATTGGCGGCCCCATCTATCGCGGCCTGCACACCGTACGCATAGACCAGATCGCCGGTAGTCTCAACCGTTACCACCAATTCGACCGCGCATTTCTGCCCGTGCAAGATGAAACGGCAGAGCGCTGGCAACGTGTCGACCGCGCATTTTACGAAGACATCGGCCTGCCACCGGTGGTGCTTTACAAAGTGGGGCAAGTCTACTTCGTGGTAGACGGGCATCATCGCGTTTCCGTCGCCCGGCAGCAGGGGCAAGTTTTCATCGAAGCTGAAGTGCGCGAGTGTGCTACCAAGGTGGACATTACGCCCAGTATCAAGCCGGAAGACCTGGAAATTTTGGGTACCAAAGTCCGCTTTCTCGAACGCACCAATCTGGATCAACTACATCCCGAAGCCAACATCGAACTCACCATCCCTGATGGTTTCGCGCGTATGCTTGAGCATATCGCCGTGCATCGCTACTTCATGGGGCTCGACCTGGAACGGGATGTCTCTGAGGAGGAAGCCATCATGCACTGGTATGAAACCGTCTATATGCCCATCATTGAGATCATCCGCGAGAGTAACACTATGAAAGAGTTCCCCGGCAAAACGGAAGGCGACCTGTACCTGTGGGTGCTCGACCACCAGCATTATCTGGCTGAAACTAGCGGACAACCACTTCAACCGCCCGACGAAGCAGCGCGCGGTTTTATCGAAGGAGTAGAACCCTGATGACCGCACACCCTTTATCCGGCGTATATGCCGCAGCTCTAACCCCCCTCAAAGCCGATTCAACCCCGGACCTCGAACCTGTTCCCGCTTTCCTGGCCTTTCTCGCCGACCGGGGCTGTCATGGCGCACTCGTCTTCGGCACCACTGGTGAAGGCCCATCGTTCTCGCCCGTTGAACGTGAGATGGTCTGGCAAACAGCCCTGCGAGTCCGCGAAACGCACCCGGATTTCCGCCTGCTGGCCGGGACCGGGACTCCCAGCTTGCAAGAGACAATCGACCTGACCAAAACCGCCTTCGACCTGGGCTACGATGGCGTTGTGGTCGTCCCCCCATACTATTTCCGCAATGCCACGGACGAGGGCTTATTCCGCTGGTTCGAGCAGGTGATCCATAAAGCGGTTCCAGCGGATGGCTATTTGCTGGGGTATCACTTCCCCGCTGTGGCCGGGATCGGGTTCTCGCTGGCATTACTTAGACGACTGAAAGATACTTTTCCTGTCCAATTTGCAGGTATCAAAGATTCATCACACGACCCGGCGCTGGCCAGCGCCCTGGGCGCAACCTTTGGCGCAGACCTGGCTGTCTTCACCGGCACAGATTCTTATTTATCGATGGCTTTACAGAATAATGCCGCAGGTTGCATCACTGCGCCCGCAAACCTGATCTCACCGGGCCTGCGCGCCATCTACGATGCCTTCTCACGTAATGAAGATTTGTCGGAAACGCAAGCATGCGTAACCGAGCAGCGACATATTTTGGAGAAATACATGCCCTTCCCGCCTGTTCTTAAAGCCTTGCTTTCGAAAAAATACGTTTTCCCGCACTGGCCGGTCCGCCCGCCGCTGGTAGAAACGCCAGACGAGCTCGTGGAGCAGGCTGCCAGAGAACTGGAAGAATGTGAATAGCCAGATTTTTCAGTTTTTTGCTAACCTGTCATTCTAATGGTCTCCCCGCTCAGTGTGGTTGAGTGATTGCCGTGTCAAAATTACCGCAAA
>CAZLOC010000002.1:0-46114 GCA_964560935.1 uncultured Anaerolineaceae bacterium
TTTCCATTGGGTGGAATCTTTTGGACGGTGGACGGTGGACGGTGGACCGTGGTCCCCGGTCTACGGCAGAGTCCCCTTTGGGGATCTACGGTTCTTATGTCGCTGGCCTGGCTGCCGCCCTGCTCATGGTGGTACTCGGCAACCTGGGGACGGTCCAGATGGTTTTTCAGGCTTTCGCGCGGATCGGTGCGCCGGGAGGCCTCATCACCGGTTCGGATTTCCCCCAACGCTTGGTCTGGGCTGGACAGGGCGTGATCAAAAATATCGTCGATGGCGTGACCTTGCCCATTGGGCGTGGTGAATGGTACTGGAACCCCAGCCGCGTCATCCCGCCGGGGCCGGGTAACGAGATCACCGAGTTCCCCTTCTTTACTTTCCTGTACAGCGACCTGCACGCACACATGATCGTGCTGATATTGGCAGTGTTTGTCATCGCCTGGGCTTTGGGGACAGTGCGAGCACAACGCACATCGCTGCTCTCTTTGGTTGTTGGCGCGCTTGTGATCGGGGCCTTGTATCCGACCAATCTCTCGGATATTTATACCTATCTGCCCGTAGGCCTGACGGCTCTTGTGTACGCTATCTGGCGCGCCAGCGATGTTCCCCAGACGCGATGGTTGCCTCGTCTATCTCCAACGGTCAAACGAATTCTTTGGACCGTCTTGAGCCTGGCCGTGCTGACCGCGCTTTCATTCTGGCTGTATGCGCCTTACCGTGCTGCTTATAGTCAGGCTTACAGCAAATTCGATCCGTGGACGGCTACCCATACACCTATTACGTCTTATCTGACCCACTGGGGATTGTTCCTGTTCCTGATTTTCTCCTGGCTGGTTTGGGAAACGCGTCAATGGATGGCAGCCATGCCTGTCTCTGCGTTGGGAAAACTGAAGCCTTTCCAACTCTTACTCGAACTGGCCTTGGCGCTTTTCATCGTGGTTTTACTCTATCTTGCATACCGGAAAGTCTCGATTGGCTGGGTTGCCTTGCCGCTGGCAGCCTGGGCGGGCGTTTTAATGTTCCGACCAAAGCATCCGGATATGAAGCGGCTGGTTCTATTCTGGATTGGGACGGCCTTGTTGATCACGATTGTGGTCGAGTTGATCACCGTGCGCGGCGATATTGGCCGCATGAACACCATCTTCAAGTTCTATCTCCAGGCCTGGACGCTGCTCTCCGTCAGCGGCGGAGCGGCTTTTGCCTGGATGCTGGCTGATGTCCATACCTGGCTGCCGCGCTGGCGCAACGCATGGCAAACCATCCTGACCATCCTTTTTGCTTGCGCTGTGCTGTACACGATCACAGCCACGACAGACAAGGTCAGTGACCGCATAAATTCCGATGCCCCGCACACGCTGGATGCGATGACCTACATGGCCTACGCCGAGTTCTGGGATACCACCGTCATGGACCTCAGCCAGGACTACCGCGCCATCCGCTGGATGCAGGACAATGTTCAGGGCTCGCCCGTCATCGTCGAAACCAACTGCCCCGAATATCGCTGGTGCTCGCGTTTCACCATCTACACTGGCCTGCCCGGCGTGGTCGGCTGGAACTGGCACCAGCGCCAACAGCGCGCTCTCGTCCCGCCCAATCTCATCACCGACCGCGTGGATGCCATTGCAATTTTCTACACGACCACTGACATTGGATTTACGCGCGACTTCCTTGCTACATACGATGTGCGCTATATCGTGGTCGGCCAACTGGAGCGGATCTACTATCCCGGTGAAGGCCTGCTCAAATTTGAGCAATATAATGGGACATTATGGAAAGAAGTTTACCGGGATCTGCAGACTGTCATCTACGAAGTCCTGCCCTGAAGCTTGATATCTGACACATGACACCTGACACAATCATCCTTCACCTCGCTTCAAACGACGCCTGGCTTGCTGCCGCTAAAAAAGGTGTCTACCACGCGGACAGTTTGTCCACGCAGGGCTTCATCCATTGCTCGAAGCCGTCCCAGATTGTTGGCGTGGCCAATACTTTCTATCGCGGCCAGCATGGACTGGTGCTTTTGGTGATTGACCCGTCAAAGCTAAGGCCTGAGTTGAAATGGGAACCGCCTGCTGAACCCGAGCCAACCCACGCGCGTGCAGGTGACTTGTTCCCGCACATCTATGGCCCGCTCAATCTGGACGCGGTTGTCAAGGTTTTACCATTCGAACCATGTGCAGACGGTTTCTTCAACCTCCCGCCAGATTTGACCTTGTAGGGCAGGTTTTCAACCTGCCATCTCTCTCTTGTTAGGCTAAAAGTTTGACCTACGGAATGATGACCTCACAAACCTCCACACACCTTACAATCCGTCCAGCCACCCCTGATGACGCTGAACTGGCGGTCCGTTTGATACAACTGTCCATGGGTGTGTTGGCGGATTATCTCTTTGGCGGGGTGCGGACGCCAGTGGATGAAATCCTTGCAGGCTTGTACAGGTTTGGGGCTAACCGCTACAGTTGGTCCAGGACAGATATTGCCGAGTGGAACGGTGAAACCGTCGGTATGATCATCAGTTTTCCGGGTGGGGAGACTCTCTACCGTAACATCGCGACCGGATTTGGATTGTTCAAACTATGCAACTTTTTTGATGTAATGCGCCTGGCCGTGCGGGCCCTATCGATTGCGAGTGGTATTGAGACCAAAAGGGATGAATACTATATAGCCAATCTGGCTGTGCTGCCCCAGTATCAAGGGTGTGGGATCGGCTCCGGTCTTATGGCGCATGTCGAAGGGAAAGCCAAAAAGGCTGGCTTGCGAAAGTGTTCCCTGATCGTCGATACTGAAAAACCCGCGGCGCGTCGTTTGTACGAGCACATTGGGTATCAAGTGGTATTTACCAAAACCTATGCCGGCTCGGCGGAAGATGCCCATGCCGGTTACTATCGCCTGGTCAAGGATTTGGTCTGAGCTATGGGCTGGTTTTTTTCCTGGTACCTGACTGTCACCCTGCTTGGCTGGCTGACCTTCCCGCTGGCCTACCGGTTCTTCCCGGCCTTGGCTGACCGTGGCTACAGCCTCTCACGCGCCGCCGGATTGCTGGTCTGGGGTTACGTTTTTTGGCTATTGACCTCATTAGGTCTCTCACAAAATGATTCAGGTGGACTATTTCTGGCCCTCCTGATATTGATCGGTCTAAGCGCCTGGGCTTTCCTGAATCGAAAAGTCTCAATCGCAAATCGCCGATCTGAAATCGTACACTGGCTGCGTGACAATCTCCACCTGCTCCTCAACGTCGAAATCCTGTTCTTCCTGGCATTTGCCTTCCTGGCTTTTGTCCGCGCCAGTAACCCGGAACTGACCAGCGCCGAGAAACCGATGGAATTGATGTTCATCAACGCCATCCTGCGCTCGCCGACTTTTCCGCCGCGCGATGCCTGGTTATCCGGCTATGCCATCTCGTACTACTACTTTGGCTACGTGATGACCGCCATGCTCGCCAAGCTGACCGGCGTGCCAGGCACTGCCGCCCACAACTTGATGACGGCGTTAGTCTTTGCGCTGGGGGCGATTGGTTCGTATGGCATTCTTTATAATTTGCTTTCTATATCAGACCGTAGACCGCAGACCGTAGACGGTGAAGAGCAACCAACTATCCACCGTCCATCGTCTACGGTCGCTTTTCTCGCCCCTCTATTTTTGCTTATTGTCTCCAACGTCGAAGGCTTCCTTGAAATCTTGCATCGGCGCGGATTGTTTTGGTCGGGGAACACGTTGGCTTTCTGGACATGGCTGGATATCAAGGATTTGAACCAGCCGCCGATTGAGCCGCTCGGTTGGGGACCAACGCGGTACCTGTGGTGGTGGCGTGCCTCGCGCGTCGTCTCGGATTATGATTTGAGTGGCGGCTTCAAAGAAATCATTGACGAATTCCCATTCTTCTCGTTCCTGCACGCGGACTTGCATCCGCACGTGCTGGCAATCCCCTTTGGCCTGTTAGCAATTGCGGCGGCGCTCAATCTGTTCCTGGGTGGCTGGCGTGGTGAATCGAACCTGTTTGGGTTCAGTTTGCGCATAAATCTAGCAGGGTTTGTTTTCCTCGGCTTGCTGCTAGGCGGATTGGCTTTTCTCAACACCTGGGATATTCTCATTGCAGCGGTGTTGATCGTTGGGGTGTATGCCTTGTCACGGGTCATGGAATCAGGTTGGAGCTGGGAAAGAGGCGAGGATGTCTTCGTCCTGGGAATCCCGCTCGGGATTCTATCGTTCCTGCTATACCTGCCGTTCTATATCGGCTTTTCTTCGCAATTGGGCGGTATCCTGCCCAACCTCGTCTATCCAACGCGTGGGGCGCATCTGTGGGTGATGTTCGCAACACTGCTGTTGCCGTTATTTGCCTACTTGATCTATCTCTGGCGCGTGAAAAAACTGCCTGGAAAGTGGTGGTGCGCGACGGTGCTTTCACTCGGATTAGTGCTGGTGCTGTGGGGAGTTTCGTGGTTGTTAGGTTTGGGCGTTGGCTTCCTCTCACCGGATTTGAAAGTCTTGTTCCTGCAACAGCAGGGCGTACCGGATATGGACGTGTTGTTTGCGCAGGCTGGCTTGAAGCGGCTCACGCATATCGGGGGTTTGCTAACATTGCTTGTTGTGCTGGTTCCAGCAGTAGCCTTCCTGACCGTAGACCGTAGACCAGAGACAGAGGACAATTCATCGGTCTACCGTCCACCGTCTACTGTCTTTGTGCTCCTGCTTATCACCCTCGGCGCATTGCTCGTACTTGGGCCCGAGTTCCTCTATCTGCGCGACCAGTTTGGCACGCGCATCAACACGGTCTTCAAGTTCTATTACCAGGCCTGGATGTTGTGGAGCCTGGCAGCTTCATACGGGATCGCTGTTTTGGCCCGGAAACTTCGCAGTGGTTGGAACATGGCTTTCTGGGTGGGGCTGGTTTCGTTATTGCTGGTGGGCCTAGCGTATCCCACCTTGAGCGTGCTCGACCGGACTGGAAATTTTCAGTTCGATAAAGCCAGGAGCTTGTTGAATATGGCGCTTACAAGTGAAGATGAGACTGCGAAGGCCGTTGCCCGTCAGGAACTGGCTTCTCTGTGGACTTTGGATTACTTCGATATGGTCCAACACCAGAACCAGGACGAAGCCGCCGCACTGCGCTGGCTGCAAAGTGCACCGGACGGCGTGGTAGCCGAAGCGGTTGGCGGTAGTTACAGCGGCTATGCGCGTGTCTCGACACTCACGGGCTTACCAACTGTCCTGGGCTGGCCAGGACATGAGTCCCAGTGGCGTGGCGGATACGAAGAGCAGGGCTCGCGTCAGGGCGATGTGCAAACGCTATACGCCACAGCGGACTGGCAGGTGGCGCAGGAAATCATCTCTCGCTACGATATTCGTTATATTTACGTGGGAGGTTTGGAACGTGGAGAGCCGTTACAGGAAGAGAAGTTCCAGAGTCATTTGCGGGTGGCTTTCCGGCAGGGAAATGTCACAATATATGAGGCGCCTTAAGTATGGAGGAATCCATCGCTTGATGGATTATTGTGGTCGCCCTGTATCTTCTCAAAAAGAAGGGGGGATGTGGGGTGTTGGGGGATGGCGTAGCCATCCCCCAACACCCCACGCCCCGATTTATTGAGAAGATACGTCGCCCTTTTATTTTCTACAGGCACTTGGGGGACTAGCGGAATGATGAAATCATGAAACGCGGCCAACAGTTTCAGGGCTTTTTGGGTGGTACGCAGTTATTTCTGGAATCGGCTCTCTCTGTCACATCGACGATGGGAGGGCGATGTATAAAAGACGAATAAGAAACCCGGTCTGGAAGCAATTCGAGATCAGCACCCAGGTAAAAATTCAGAATGAGGCGGAATGTATTAACCGGCGTGATTTCAGGGTAAAGCAAATCTGCGCCATTGGCGGGGAGAAAGTAGGCGTTCAAGATGGAAGTTCGCTCCCACAGGCAGGTTTTTTCCTCGTTTTCCCAATCCAGCAGGCTGCCGGGACCATGGTCTCCTTGGATGATGATAATGGGAGGCGTGGCAGACCGCGCTAGGATCGCTTCAATAGTTTTAGTGAGTTCCGCATCTACGAACTGGACTTGGGCGTTGTAACCGAGCTGATATTCATTCCAATCGCCCGCAAAATCGTTCCCATCTAGGATTTGATATTCCCTGTTGGGTTCCACCGGCTGGCCAACAGCATCGAATACGAAAGGCGGGTGTGGGGCGAGGATGTGCGCGAAAACGAATTTAGGTCCCGGCATAAGGGGAATTTCAGCCAACGATTTGAAGTTGAACATAATCCAATTGCGGTGGGATCCATACCCAACCGTAGCCATACTTTCCCTGGAATAAAGAACCTGCGCCAGCACATCAATGGGGGAACCTGCAAACAGCATGGCTGTGAATTCGTTCAGACGAGGCCCTTGCGTAAGATAGGTATCTACCTGTAAGCGGTTGGTATAGAAAAAACCGGTTTCTATAGCGACTGTCTGATAATTGCACTGTTTGAGAATTTCCATCACGCGATTGTTTATGATCATGTTGGAAAAGTATCTTTGCGGGCTTTCATCTTCCGGCATCTGGCCGAGATAGTTCATATTGAGTGAAGAGGAAAGGGAGTAAACAGTTTGTGTGTAGTTGGAATGCGCCTGGCTCGCGATGTAAAAACCCTTCTCTGTTAGCATTTGTAAAAAGGGCGCATTGTCTATGCCATACAATTCCCGGAGTACATCCTGGCGTGCATAGCCGTCTACAATAATGTAATAGATATCCGGGCGATCCTGGCAATCAAGGCTAGTAATAGTTTGGTCTTGTTGCCAGGGGAGCGAGCTTTCTGTCCAACTGGAGAGTTGGGTCGAGGTCTGTATCCGCGAGCTGGCGCCGATCAGGACTTGCACGGCAATCGCCAACAGGAATACCAGATTCAAGAAGGGTGTAACAAGTTCAGCCCCAAGTCGTTTCCATACCTGTTTTAATCCCAACAGACCAAGCAACAGCCACAAGGTCCCTAGCAGAATCAAGCGCAGTGTATCACGAGCCTGCGGGAACCAGCTCATAACAACACGGTTTAGATGCCCGAACAAAAAGAAAAAGACGAGGATAAGAAAAAATAGATAGCCGCCGTAGTGCCAGTTTTTAAGGATGAGAGCAAACAATGCCACCCCGGCCGCCGCGCTTGCCAGCAGTGTCAGCAGAGGGAGCCAGGCCAGATTCGGGTCTAACTGATTCAGGTTGGCAAAGATCAGGTTGACGATTAAGTAGACAATGAAAAAAAAGGGGTAGAGTACAAGCCGTTTCATTTTTTGACCCAAAGTATGGGATTGATTGTATCTGATATTTCGGGATCGGGCTTTTCTGTAATACACCCGAAATGATATTCTTTCGTGCGTCCCGTGCTAAAATTGGCGCATGCGATTCCGCTCCATAAAATATGAAAACACCCTATATGTAGTCGCTTTAATTTTGGCTGTTGCGCTGCGCTTCATCCGACTTGGCGTGCTGCCGCTGAGCGATACCGAAGCCGAATGGGCGTTACAGGCCTTCAACGTGGTACAGGGGACGCGGCCATTGCTTGGTTCCCAACCCATCTACATCCTGCCGACCAGTTTTCTGTTCTTCCTGTTTGGGACATCGAACTTTTTGGCGCGCTTCGTCCCGGCACTGACGGGAAGCGCACTGATCCTTGTCCCCTATCTGTTCCGCCAGCGCCTCAAACCGGTCCCTGGCCTGCTCCTGGCCTTCTTCTTGGCGCTCGACCCGGGCCTGGTCTCGCTTTCGCGTCAGGCCGGGAGCCTGATTCCTGCGTTGACATTCGTATTGCTGGCCTGGGCCTTCTGGTGGCATGAACGTCCGCGGGCGGCGGGCATCTTTGCCGGGTTGGCGTTGCTATCGGGGCCATCCGTCTGGGCGGGATTACTGGGACTGGGAATGGCCTGGGTGCTGCGCCGCACGATGGAGAGATCGCCTGCTAGTGCGATGGGCGAGGAAACAGCTGATTCAGAGGAGGCAGGCCAGAGCGTGGGGAGCCTCCGCCGTGAAGACCTGAAAGCCGCGTTGACGTTTGGGGGCGCGACCATCCTGCTCGGCGGGACCATGTTCCTGTTGTCCCCAAATGGATTGAGCGCCTGGTTGAATGCATTGCCTATCTATCTGGCGGGCTGGGCGCGGCCTTCGGGTGCGCCGGGAAGTCGCCTGTTGTTTTCGCTGGTAGCTTACCAACCGCTGGCCCTGTTGTTTGGGTTGGTGGCTGTAGTACGCGGCTGGTGGCAGGGACGAAAGCGATATGTTCGCTTGAGCCTGTGGCTGTTGACGGCTTTGCTGGTGGCCATCTTTTACCCGGCGCGACAGGTAGGCGACCTGGCCTGGGTGCTGGTGCCTTTGTGGGCGCTGGTCGCGCTGGAATTTTCCAACCATATGTGCATCTTCTCTGAGGAACGCCGTGAAGTGGTCGGCATGGCTACCCTGGTTCTTCTCTTGTTGTTTTTTGCCTGGTTGGATTATGCCGGCATCGCGCTCGACCCACGCAATCCGGTCAACGTGACTTCCAATGTGATCCAAATTGGCGGCAAAGTGCTGTTTAAAAATCTCCCGCCTACTCGATATGTCTTGCTTTTTAGTGTCTTGCTGTTGTTGGTTGTCAGCGTGCTGATGGTCGCGCTAGGTTGGTCGGCGCGGACGGCGCGTTTGGGGTCGGTGTGGGGTCTGACGGTTGCACTGGGAATTTACGCGCTGGGCATGGCCTGGGGCGCGACAGGCCTGCGTACGCCCAACGGTTGGGAGTTGTGGTGGCCTGACAAGCGACCAGTCCAGGCTGAGTTGTTGTTGGCGACCGTGAATGAACAATCGGAGTGGAGCACAGGCGACGCGCTATCGCAAGATGTCACCGTACTGGACATTGATTCGCCAGCCTTGGAATGGTTATTGCGTGGCCGTACCGTGCAAAGGGTCACTGCCTTGGATTTGGAGGATGCTCCGGCGATCATTGTATCTTCCTCACAGATGGAAAACCCCAATCTGCCAATCGCCTATCGCGGACAGGATTTCACCTGGCGGCGGGAACCCTCCTGGGGTGTGTTGACTATCTACGAATGGATCAAGTGGTCTGTGTTCCGAGAGATGCCGTATGATTCAGAAACGGTCATCTTGTGGGTGCGAAATGACCTGTTCATTGATACGAACCAGAGTTTGCCATAGGGATTTAGCCACGAATTACACGAATTTGCACGAATTAGTTAAGAAAGCCTGGTGACAGAGATTTTGTTCAAGAGATTATCTTATCAAATTGTAGGCGCAGCAATGGAAGGGCATCGACTTCTTGGTCCTGGATTCTTAGAAGCTGTGTACCTGACTGCTTTACTGAACTTTGGGGTCACGTCCTTGCAACAACGTCGGGCGGTTCGGTAGAAAATAAAAGAATTTGTGAGAACAGGTGTAATTCGTGTCTGAAAAACAGCTCCCATCCATCATCGCCATTGACGGCCCGGCAGCTTCGGGCAAATCTACCATCGGCAAACGCCTGGCCGATACCCTTGATTATCTGTTTTTTGATACCGGCGTTATGTACCGCGCCATCACCTGGCTCGCTCTCCAGCGCGGGCTGGATATGTGCAATGGGGCTGCCATTACAACTTTGGCCGAATCTGTGTCGATTGATGTGCTGCCGCCTTCGCAAGCTGATGGCCGCGCCTGCGATGTGGTCGTTGAAGGCCAGGACATTACCTGGGAAACGCGCCGCCCAGAAGTCGATGCCAACGTTTCGGTGGTCGCAGCGTACCCGGGTGTACGTCGCGCGCTCTCAGCCCAACAGCGCCGCATCGGTCAGCGCGGGCGGGTGGTCATGGTTGGCCGTGACATTGGAACGGTTGTCTTACCAGAAGCCGACTTGAAAATCTACCTGGACGCATCCGCTGAAGAGCGCGCCCGCCGACGGTGCGACGAGATCATTGCGCGCGGCGAATGGGCGGACTATGACGAAATCCTGGCCAAAGTCATCGAACGCGACCGCATCGATTCGACCCGTGATGTTGCTCCCCTTAAAGCAGCCGATGACGCCGTTGTAGTGGATTCTGATCACCTGAATGCAGATGAAGTATTTCAGCAGATATTAGCCTTGTGCAAATGAGCGAACCTTATCACGTCCCTTTCCGTTTTCGCCTGTCCCGCCCGGTGTTGAAAGCCGTCTTCCGGTTGATCTTTCACATATTGGGGCGGGTCAAGGTGATAGGGAAGGAAAATATTCCATTTGGGAAGCCATACGTGGTGGCGATGAACCATATCTCCATCTTCGATCCGCCGCTGATAGCTTCCTTCTGGCCGGAGGTCCTGGAAATCGTCGGTGCCTCGGATGTGTTTGCCAAACCTGGCCAAGGACAGATATTAAAGCTGTATGGTGTTATTCCAGTGCATCGTGGCGAGTATGATCGTGCTCTAGTGCGGCGGGTGATCTCTGCGATCGAAGCCGGTTATCCATTGCTGATCGCGCCGGAGGGTGGGCGTTCCCACGTCACGGCCATGCAGCGTGCTTATCCGGGTATCGCTTATATCGTCGAAGAGACCGGCGTGCCGGTGGTACCGGTCGGTTTAGTGGGCACGACCGACGATTTCTGGCAGCGCGCCAAACTGGGCGAGAAACCGCATCTCGAAGTGCGGATTGGGTTGCCAATCACTCTTCCGCCTATCACTGAGAAAGGCGCAGCGCGCAGGGAGGCCCGTCAACGCAATGCAGACCTGGTCATGCAGCACCTGGCAGGTCTTCTGCCGGAGGATTACCGGGGCATATATGCCGACTCAGCCATCATCCCCGCCGAAACCAATCAGTGAGGTCTGGCGACCGGAGTTAACACGGTTGCCGCGCTTGCATTGGGCGCGACGCTGGTTCCGTGGTTTTGCGCGTGGATTGTGCTGGCTGGTCATCACGATTTGTACGAAACGAACTATAGAAGGGCCGGAAAATTTCCCACGAAAAGGCCCGGCACTGTTGGTTATCAATCACTTGGGAGACACGGATGCACCTTTATTGGTTGGCTCCGTGCCTGCCTCGCTGGATGCGTTGGGAAAAATCGAACTTTACGATTTCCCTGTTTTGGGAAAATTAATGGATTGGTATGGAATCATCTGGCTGCATCGCGGTCAGGCGGACCGGCGTGCCATGCGAGCGGCATTGGATGGCCTGGCCGAGGGGCGCATCATTGTTATTGCGCCAGAAGGGCGTTACAGCCTGATCGGTGGTCTGGAGGCAGGAAATCAGGGCGCGGCATATTTAGCATACAAAGCGGATGTGCCCATCCTCCCGGTGGTTGTGATCGACACGGAGAACGCGCATGTATACGGTCACTTGAAGCGGTTGCGGCGTGCGCCTGTCACGCTCAGGGTAGGAAAAGCCTTTCGACTCAGCCAGCAGGCAGATCGTCGGGAAACGATGCGCGCGGGGACACGTCAAATCATGGATTCGCTTGCGAATCTGTTGCCAGAGGCCTATCGCGGCGTTTACAGAACTGTCAGCGATTAGCAATCTTAACATTTTGCTTTGCGACTATAATTTACTGACCAATCATGTCCTTCCTCAGCCCGATTTTGGAGACATTACCTTATCTAACTACACCGACCCCCTTCGGTTGGATGGTGTGGTTATTTTTGTTGGGGATGACGGGGTACAGTCTGTATTTCTGGCGGCATTATGGTTTGAAGTGGAAGGGGCGTGAATGGGGGATTTTCTTTGGATTGGCGATTCTGGCCCCTCTTGCAATTTTGATCTTTGGACTGCGAATTTCTCCGAGCAATGCGTTGCCCCCACCGGGTGTGCCCACCGATCAGTTTGGTGCGGCGCTTTTGCCTTTTGCGGGTCTACCCTGGGCCCTGGGCGGCGGGCTGCTTGGACCGGTGGGTGCAGCCCTGTTGGGTGGCCTGACCGGCCTGCTGCGAGGGTTGTGGGACACGCACAGCCTGTTTACCATGTTGGAGATGGCGCTATTGGGAGCGGTGTTTTCGGCTGCGGTCCGCCAGCGCTATCGAACAACCTTGTTCCGCGTGTTGCGCCAGCCATTGGTGGTAATTATTGGATTGATTCCGATACAGGCTGTGTTGTATGTTCTGGGAGCTTACTTCACCATCCCCGGCGATGCTTCGGTTAGATTGGATTATGCCTTGAGCAATGTGGGTGTTGTGACGCTGGCCTTTGCCGGGGAGATGCTGGTCGCCGGTTTGGTAGCACAGATCCTGGCTATGGCTTCCCCAGTCTTGTGGGGCGGGCAACACGAGGTACAGCCTTCACCCACAGAACGCAGCCTGGAGGCGCGATTCCTGTTCGGCTCGGGGGTTTTTATCCTCTTGTTGTTGATCACATTGTTGATCGGCGATTGGATCGTGGCTGGCAACGCTGCCCGCCGCATGTTGAGAGACCGCCTGGGCGGCACGGCGCAGATGGCTTCACAGACTGTGCCATTCTTTCTGGAGACCGGTCAAAACCTGGCTGAGCAGATCGCAGCCAATCCGCGCTTGCTGGATGCTGTCGATCCTGAATTGTCTGTTTTGCTGGGCGAGCAAATCCAGGCAGTGCCTTATTTTGATCAGGTATTTGTATTAGATGCCGCCAATCGTGCGCTGCTGGGTTGTTATCCCGCCTCTGCATGCCAGTCCTTTGCCTTGTTCCCAGAGGAAGATTCCGGAGTGTTGTTTGCCCTCAGTGACGTGCCGACCCAGACTTACTCTATTCCTCCCAGTGAGATGAGCGAAGTAGCACGTGTTTCCTTTATTGTTGCGATTAAAGATGGGGTTGGTCAGACGCAGCGAGTTTTGCTTGGGCGTACGGACCTGGGCATCAACCCGCTGACCCAGCCTCTCATCCAGAGTCTCAGGGATATGGCTGAAATGCGCGGCAGCGGCATTTTGTTGGATGACAACGGGATGATCCTGTATCACCCAGATGCCAGCCAACTTCAAACTGCTTATACCGGCCAACGAGGTGACCAACCGCTTTTCTACGATGAAACCGCCTCGGATGGCACGCGCCAAATGGTCTACTACCAGCCGGTAGCCGGGCGTGCCTGGTCGATTGTACTCACCGTTCCTGCGCAGGAGACTCAGCAACTGGCGCTTGAGATTGCGTTGCCGCTTTCGTTGATGATCATTGGGTTGGCTTTCTTTGCCCTGGTCACCTTGCGTGTTGGCCTGCGTGTGGTTACGCGTTCGCTGCAAAACCTGGCTGGCGAAGCTGATCGAATTGCGCATGGGCAGCTAGACCGTCCGTTGCAGGTGCGCGGAGATGATGAGATCGGGCAACTGGGGCGCGCGTTTGAGCAGATGCGCGTCAGCTTGCAGGATCGCCTGGAAGAATTGAACAGGCTGCTGGTCGTGAGTCGAGGCGTTGCGTCCACATTGGATATGGAAGAGGCGTTCAAGCCAGTCTTGGACGCGGCTCTGGCAGGAGACGCCAGTTCTTCACGTGTGGTGCTCTCACCAAAATTATTGCCCGAAACTCCGATTGAGTTGCCTTCTTGTTTCTCGGCAGGTGAGTCATGCAATACGTATGCTCATTTGGATGAACAAATCTTGATTCTAACGGAGCAACAGGAGCGCGTTGTACTGACCAATGTGGCCCGCGCACGCAACCTGGTTTTGGACGAAAATGCTCCCCGCCCGGCATCGCTGTTGGCGGTCGCATTGCGTCACAAGAAACGCTATTATGGTGTGCTGTGGGTTGCGTACGATTCGCCGCATGTCTTCTCGGAAAGCGATGTGCGCTTCATCTCAACGTTGGCCGGGCAAGCTGCGCTGGCTGCAGCCAATACGCACCTGTTCCTGAACGTGGAAGTCAGTCGCCGCCAACTGGAAGCCATCTTGAACTCCACCCCCGATCCCGTTTTGGTGACCGACCCGAAGAGCCGTCTCCTTTTGGCAAATGCCGCTGCCGAGCAAGCGTTTGGTTCCAAATTAGGGAAGAGTGAAGGCCAACCCACGCAACGCCTCATCCAACAGAAACCGCTGCTCGACCTGTTAAACTCTGCCGGCGAGAAGCAATCCGTTGAAGTCCTGCTGCCGGATGGGCGCATGTATCTCGCTACGGCATCCTCGGTCATGGCGGACGGTCACCGCGTGGGGCGCGTGTGTATTATGCGTGACGTGACCCACTTCAAGGAACTGGATACGCTTAAGTCCGAATTCGTTTCCACCGTCAGCCATGATTTGCGCTCGCCGCTCACCTTGATGCGCGGTTATGCCACGATGCTGGACATGGTCGGAGAACTCAACGAGCAACAACAAAGTTATGTCAGCAAAATCATCACCGGCGTGGAAAATATGGCGCGTTTGGTCAATGATTTGCTGGATCTGGGCCGCATTGACATGGGCGTCGATTTACAAGTCGAACCAGTGCTGGTATTAAATGTATTGGAAAAGGTCACCAGTACGTTGAGGACGCAGGCTACTCAGAAAGATATCGAACTGAGTCTGGAACTTCCGAAGGACTTACCGCATCACATCGACGCCGATCCTGCTCTGTTCCATCAGGCTATTTACAACCTGGTAGAGAACGCCATTAAATACACCCCTGAAGGTGGGCAAGTTTTCGTGCGTGTCCGCCTCTCTGCTAAAGACCTGGTGTTTGAAATCCAGGATACGGGTATCGGCATAGCCTCCGAAGATATGCCGCGTTTGTTCGAGAAATTCTATCGCGGCAAAGCACGCGAGGCGCGCGCCCGGGTTGGCACCGGGCTGGGGTTGGCCATTGTCCGTTCGATCGCGGAGCGGCATGGTGGGCGCGTCTGGGTCGAGAGTGAAGAAGGAAAAGGAAGCACCTTCTATTTGCAGATTCCAATAAGGCAACCCAAGGCCACAGAGAGCACGGCTAAATAATCGCAAAATATGGTATATAATTCGCCCTCGCTCTCGCAGTGCGGGGGCGTCTTTTTGCGTATGGTTCGCAATGGAAGAATGAAGGTTATATGCAAACTCATGAAGAATCCACCCGTCAGGCCATCATGCATCGTGAGGCAGGCTATACGCCGCCTCGCTCCCTCAGGCATTGGTTGATAGGACGTCCGCTTTCGACAGCCGATGCGCCGCATGAATCAATTGGCAAGGCTATTGGTCTGGCCGTCTTCGCCTCGGACGCGCTTTCGTCTACCGCGTATGCAACCCAGGAAATCCTGGTCATCCTGGCCGCAGCGGGGACGGTTGCCTTTGGGTATGTGTTCCCGATTTCGATTGCGATTGTGGCCTTGCTGGTCATCGTCGCGCTTTCCTATGAGCAGATCATCCATGCCTATCCTGATGGTGGTGGGGCATATATCGTCGCACACGACAATTTGGGCAGGTTCTATGCGTTGATCGCGGCTTCCGCATTATTGACAGACTATATCCTGACCGTCTCGGTCTCGATCTCATCGGGTGTGGCGCAGATTGTCTCGGCCTATCCTGCCTTAAATCAATACCGTGTACCCATTGCTGTCGCGGCGGTATTTTTGATCATGCTGATCAACCTGCGCGGCGTGCGTGAATCCGGGGCCGCCATTGCTGTGCCAAGCTATTTCTTTGTCATCATGCTGTACGCATTGGTTGGGACCGGCCTTGTGCGTTATTTCTTTGGCTCGCTGGGCGCAGTGGTTGACCCGCCACACCTTGAAACGCTGGAACCCCTGGCTGCGATTACACCATTCCTGATCCTGCACGCCTTTTCCAGCGGTACAGCTGCGCTGACCGGGATCGAAGCCATCTCCAACGGTATTACGGCTTTCAAAGAACCACGCAGTAAGAATGCCGGCATTACCCTGATCTATATGGCCGCAATCTTGAGTACCCTGTTCATCGGCATCTCCTTCCTGACCGGGGAAGTACATGCAGTGCCCTCCGAGCAGGAGACCGTCATTTCGCAGTTGGCCCGTACAGTCTTTAACGGGGAGGGCATTTTGTACCTGGCGATCATATTTGCCACCACCATCATTTTGATTCTGGCAGCCAACACGGCTTTTGCCGGTTTCCCGCGCCTGGGCGCACTGATGGCAAAGGACGGTTTTCTGCCTCGCCAGTTGACTTACCGCGGCAGTCGCCTGGTATATTCCTATGGCATTGTCAGCCTGGCGTTGATAGCTTCCGCGTTGATTGTGATTTTCAGGGCCAGCGTAACGCGTTTGATCCCTCTCTATGCGATTGGCGTGTTTCTCTCTTTTACCCTGGCTCAGTTCGGGATGTCCCGCCGTTGGTGGAAAATCGGAAAGTTAGATCCCGAAGAGAAACTGGTCGAATCCGGCTCTACTCTGCATTACGAGAAAAACTGGCGGACCAAGATGTTTGCCAATGGCTTTGGCGCTTTGTGTACAGCCATTGTGATGGTGATTTTTGCCGTCACCAAGTTCCACGATGGGGCCTGGGTTGTCTTGATCCTGATCCCGCTGTTGGTGGTCATGCTCCAGAGAATCAATCGCCACTATCGCGGATTGGCAAGCCGCCTCTCGCTGGAAAAGTTCGGAGGGCCGCCTCCGCAGGCCACTCGTCACCGTGTGATCCTGCCGCTCAGTGGTGTTCACCAGGGATCGCTGGAAGCGCTGCGTTATGCGCGTCTGCTTTCGAATGATGTCACGGCGGTCCATATTTCGATGGATCCTGTTGAAACCGAGAAAGTCCAGAAAAAATGGGAGATGTGGGGGGAAGGCACGCGCCTGGTGATTGTTGATTCGCCCTATCGTCTCTTCCTGGAACCTTTGCTTGCCTACCTTGAAGAGATTATTGATCAACGGCAGCCGAACGAAACCATCACGATCGTGGTACCCGAGTTTGTCCCGTCCGAGCGCTGGCATAATTTCTTGCACATGCAAACAGCTAAATTGCTACGTAGCGAGTTGCTTTCAAAACCGGGTGTCGTGGTTACCAACGTGCCTTACCAGGTATTCTGAGTTATTGGCAGTTTTCGAAGGAGAATGTACATGAACTTCTTTGTGATTGGATGCGGACGTGTCGGATCCGAATTGGCCTTCCGTCTGTATAAAAATGGACATAAAGTCGTCGTGATTGACAAGAACCGGGAGGCCCTTAATGGACTTCCTCCTGAGTTTCGCGGCAGGATCATCGAAGGTGATGTGCTGGCCGAACAAATGCTGGAGCGCGCCGGTGTCACCGAAGCGGATGGCCTGGCGACTGTAACAAATTCGGATACGCTGAACGCGGTCGTCGCTCATATCGCTCGTTCTTTGTATAATGTGCCAATTGTCGTTGTACGTAATTACGACCCTGTGATGCTGCCAGTGCTCGAAGCGTTTGGCCACCAGATCGTCAGTTCGACCAGTTGGGGAGCGCAGCGTATTCAAGAGTTGCTGCTTGACCCTTCCTTTCGCTCGATCTTTTCAGCAGGGAATGGGGAGGTGGAAATCTACGAGATGTTGATCCCTCCCACCTGGGATGGAAAGCTGCTGGGAGACCTGCTGCGAGACAACCCGGACTGCCTGCCAGTTGCGTTGACCCGGGCCGGTCGCGCCCTTCTGCCAAATACCGAGACAGCTTTACAGTCGGGCGATATGCTCAATATCAGTGCCACGTTTGCTGGCATCAAGGTTCTGCGTTCGCGCATGGATTCAGGAGCGGAGGTATAACATGTTTGTAATTGTTGCTGGTGGCGGCAGGACAGGTTCTCAATTGGCGCTGGTGCTTCTCTCCGGAGGGCACAAGGTGCTAGTAGTGGAACATCGCCGCGAAATGTTGACTCGCCTGCATCAAGAATTGCCCACCGAGGCAATTTATGAAGGTAATGCATCTGATCCAACTGTATTAGAGCAAGCAGGTATCCGCAAAGCAAACGTGATTGCAGCCTGTACGTCAGATGATACTGTAAATTTAGTGCTCTGCTTTCTGGCGCGAAAAATGTTTGGCGTACCGCGCACGATTGCGCGTGTAAATAATCCACGCAACGCCTGGTTGTTCGATGAAACTTTCCACGTGGATGTGGCGCTTAATCAGGCCAATGTGTTCGCCAGCCTGATCCAGGAGGAAATGTCGCTGGGCGATATGATGACCTTGCTCAAACTGCGCCGTGGACGCTATTCATTGGTTGAAGAAAAAGTTCCCCCTGGTGCTAAGGCGATCGGAGTGGCCCTGAAAGACCTAGGCTTGCCGGATGAATGTGTCATTGCTGCCATTATACGAGACGGCAAAGTCACCCTCCCACGTGGGGATACAACCTTCCAGAAAGACGACGAGGTATTAGCGGTCACTGACCCTGATGGCGCGCGTCAATTGGCTGCGTTGCTGGCTCCCGTCCGGGATTAAGGTTATTATCACGATTCTAGTTTGACCGATGCCAGGCGTTACGGTATAATACCGTGCCACTTCAACAGCTAGATTCCCGGTGTTGGGAAAAGCAATTATCTTTTATATAAAGGAAAGTATATGCCGAAACGAACGTATCAACCCAAAATCCGCCGCCGCGTGCGCGTACATGGCTTCCGCAAGCGCATGGCGACCGCAGACGGGCGCAATGTGCTCAAGCGTCGCCGCTTGCGCGGTCGCTATCGCTTGGCTACGAAAGCCAACGAGCATGTCAAAAAGGTGCGGTGGTAGGATTGCCAGCCGGTTCGACCTGCGAGGCGGAGTCATTACCCCCTGCGTAATGCTTTGAATCAACAAGAACAGTTGGCATTTCGAGGTGCGGGTGCAGCGCAAATTCCGCCTGACCCGGTCGACTGATTTCAAGCGGGTGCGGCGCACAGGTAAGTCTTATGCCCACCCGTTTGTTGTGTTGGTGGTACAAGCCAGTGAAGCGCCCAGGGTGCGTGTGGGGGTGACAGCCGGTCGATCTGTTGGTGGAGCCGTGCAACGGAACAGAGCCAAGCGCCTCTTGCGCGAGGCGATTCGTCCATTGTTACCCGATTTGCTTCCCGGCTGGGACTTGATCTTGATCGCCAGACCAGCGCTCCTCCCCTCTAAAGCCTTGCAGGAAATCCGCCAGGTGCTGACAAGTCTGCTTCGCCGTGCGCAAATCATACCCCTCCCCGATGAAAGCTGAATTTTACTTGCCGAACGATTACCCCAATGAGCCGCGTCTGCGCGACCTGCCGCGTACGCCGCGGAATTGGGCGCGGCTGGTGGTGCTGGCATTGATTCGGCTATATCAAATGACCATCTCGCGTGGCCTGCCAGAGGGGACATGCCGGTTCTATCCGTCGTGCTCTCATTATGGCTATCAGGCCATCTACAAGTATGGTGCACTAAAAGGCTCAATAATGGCTGCCTGGAGGGTTTTGCGTTGCAATCCCTTCAATAATGGCGGCTATGATCCTGTCCTCTAGGAGAAAATTCACCTCAATGAAACCGAAGTCTATTTTTTTTGTCCTTGTGATTGTTCTTGCCGCTGTTTTGCTAAGTGGCTGTTCAGGCCAGGGACTAAACAACAGTTGGCCGGGACTAGCCAGTGATGGCGAGATTGCTTATCTGGCATCCGGGCAATATTTGTACGCCATAAGGCTGAACGATGGCAGGGAAATCTGGCGCTATCCGGCAAAATCCAGCAACAGCCTTCAATTTATTGCGCAGCCTGTGATTGCGCCTGACGGGACGATTGTCATCGGTTCGGCTGGCTCAGACCATCGCCTGGTGGCGCTTGATCCATCCAGCCTTAGCGGTGACACAGTAAAAACCCCTGCAGAAAAATGGATTTTTTCCGAAGCGAAGAGCAGTTGGATCGCAGGTGCTCTCATTTTGGATGACAAAGTCTTTGCCCCTAACTCCGATGGCACGCTGTATGTCCTTGACCTTCAAGATGGCTTGTCAACCAAATCTGCTTTGCAAAAGATCGAGCTTGGCGGCGCGCTCTGGGCGCAACCCAGCACGGATGGCAATCTGGTTTATGTTGCCTCGGTGGACCACTATCTGTACGCCATAGATCCTGAAACGTACGAATTTGCCTGGCCTGCCATCGACCTGGGTGGGGCGGCCCCCGGAACTCCGCTGGTAGGTCCGGATGGCAACCTGTATATCGGGTCATTTGCTTCAGAGGTCGTTAAAGTGGATCCCGCTACAGGGAAGGATACTCTTTTGACCAGCACGCAGGGCTGGGTCTGGGGTGGACCCGTAACCGATGGACAGAATATTTATTTTGGGGACCTGGAAGGAAATCTGTTTGCTGTGGACGCTGCCAGTGGGAACCAGTCCTGGTCCATCCAGCCCGATGGCCCGGTAGTTGGCAGTCCTTTGTTGACAAACGATGTCATTGTGTTTGCAACCGAGTCCGGCTCTGTGTATGCTGTGGACACTGACGGAAAGATTGTCTGGCAGCGGGAAGTGGGTGGACAGATTTACACACCACCTGTTACCGGCGTTGATAGAATCATCGTCGCTCCTTTGCAAGCCGAGTTTGCATTAGCAGTGCTCGATACCAGTGGAAACCAGGTTTGGACTTTCATACCTGAGAAATAAGGATTTGAAATATGTGGGATACCCTGATTATTCACCCCTTTACAAATTTGCTGTTGTGGATCTACTCCCTGATGGCAAACGTCCCAGGCGCATTTGGCTGGGCGATCATCCTGTTCACCATTGTCATCCGCGCTGTCACCTGGCCGTTGAACGCCCAACAACTGAAGGGTGCCCAAGCAATGCAGGAAATGCAAAATGACAAAGAGTGGCAGGCCATCCAGAAGAAATACGCCAAAGACAAAGAAAAGCTGGCGCAGGAACAGATGCGCATCTATAAAGAAAAGGGCATCAACCCCTTTAGCTCCTGTCTGCCCACGCTGATCCAGTTCCCTATTATTATTGGCCTGTACCAGGCTATCATCCGCGCGCTTGCATCCGCGCCGCTTGGTTTGCTGCAACTGGCGCGTAGCGTATATCCCACTCTCAGCGCAGCAGCCCTTATTCCGCTCAATAGCCGTTTCCTGTGGATGGACCTGGGGCAACCCGAATCGATTCCGATTTTTGGCTTCAACCTGCCGACGTTGGCGCTCATCGTGGCTATCACCACCTACATTCAATCCAAACTCACCATGCCTGCCTCATCAAACCCCGGCGACCAATCGGCTGCCATGAGCAAAACCATGAGCATCTATATGCCGCTCCTGCTGGGCTATTTCGCGCTTACATTTGCTTCCGGGCTGTCGGTTTATTTCATTACCAGCAACCTGCTCGGTATATTACAGTATGCCGTGCAGGGCAAAGCCAACTGGCGCAACTTGCTACCTGGCGGTGACAAGCAAGCCAAGGCCAAATAGGCTTTGAGGGAGGAAGTTATGAACGAGAAACCAACGCTTGAGATTATCGCCCCCACCGTCGAGGAAGCCCTTGCACAGGGTTTGGCGCAGCTTGGCCTGCCGGCCGAGGCTGTCAGCATGGAAGTGCTGGACGCCGGCACGAAAGGGCTGTTTGGATTGGGCGGACGCCAGGTGCGCGTGCGCCTGACAGTTAAATCGGATGAAGAGGTCACTTTCCCGGAGCCGCCCCCCTCCGCTTCAAAACCGGACCGTGAGCCTGCTCCCGTTTCCCCGCCGCCATTGGGCGGGGTTTCGAAGAAGAAACCTGAGCCTAAGCCAAAAGAGCCCGCCCCGAGTCCTGTCTCTGAAGAAGGCGCTGAAACGGACGAGTTGCTTAACCTGGCCGAAGAGACCATTTCCAAACTGCTGTATCACATGAACTTGCAGGCGCAGGTCTCGGCCCATTATGAAGACTCTGACCGTGAGGATCGCCGCGCCATCCATGTGGACGTGCGCGGCGATGACCTGAGCATCCTGATCGGACGCCGCTCAGAGACATTGAACGCTTTCCAATATGTTGCCAGCTTGATGGTCGGCAAGCAAGTACAGCAGTGGGTACAACTCGTGGTGGATGTGGAAGGCTACCGCAACCGCCGCGAACACCAATTGCGCCAGATGGCTCGTCGCATGGCCGAGCAGGTTGTCAAGACCGGACGCCGCCAAGTGCTGGAGCCAATGTCAGCCAATGAACGTCGCATCATTCACCTGGAATTGCGCGAGCACCCCGCTGTCATGACAGAGAGTGTAGGGGAAGATCCACACCGGAAAGTTACCATTATCCCCAAAGATTCCTAAATCATGTTGTAAGGGCGGCCCATCGGGTCGCCCCTACGGTATAATTCGTGCATGTATAACCTCATCCCCCTGGAGCCGGTGGATTATTTGGTCATTGGTCATGTAACCCATGACCTGACGCCGTCCGGCCCGCGGCTGGGTGGAACGGCTGCGTATTCTGCGCTCACAGCGCGGGCGCTTGGTATGCAAGTTGGCGTCGTTACGGCCAGCGGTGCGGAGACTGATTTGGACGCCTTGCAGGACGTTTTGGTTATATCTGCCCCGTCCGCACATAGCACTACTTTCGAAAATATTTATTCCAAAAACGGCCGCAGACAGATATTACACCACCAAGCGGAACGATTGTCGTTTGACAATGTGCCAGAAAGCTGGCGAAAAGCGCCTATCATTCAGCTTGGCCCGGTTGCGCGGGAGGTGGATGCAGTATTGCCTGATTCATTTGCTCCATCCTTGTTGGGGCTTACACCGCAGGGTTGGCTGCGCACGTGGGATGAATCCGGCCGGGTGGTGCAAGCGGATTGGGAATCCGCCGAGCAGGCTCTCGGTCAGGCCGGAGCCGTGGTGGTCAGCGTCGAAGATGTTGCTGGTGTTGAAGAGCGGATCGAGTTTATGGCCGCGCATACCCGCATCCTGGCTGTGACCGAAGCGGCGGCTGGCGCTCGTCTCTACTGGCATGGCGACCAACGCCGTTTCCGTGCTCCTGCGATGCAGGAAATAGATGCCACAGGCGCGGGCGATATTTTTGCAGCGGCTTTTTTCATCCGCTTGCTGGCTACCCGCGACCCGTGGGAGGCAGCCCGCTTTGCAACGCATTTATCAGCGCACTCTGTGACGCGCTCAGGGTTGAAAGGTATTCCAACCGCTGAGGAAATCCAAACCTGTATGGTGGAGGTTTTTTAGTTTATGGGAAGGATTTATACGCTTGTCAATCAAAAAGGTGGGGTGGGGAAGACGACTACGGCCATCAACCTGGGAGCTTATCTGGCGCATTTTGGCCAGCGTGTTTTAATTGTAGACCTTGACCCACAGGCAAATGCTACCTCTTGCCTGGGTGTGGACAAGCACAACGTCCAGGGCAGCACATATGATGCCTTGCTCGGCTCGACTCCGGCCAATTCGTTAGTGCTCTATAATGAGCGCCTGAAGCTGGCTTTGCTGCCTTCTTCTCCGGCGCTGGCCGGTGCAGAAGTGGAACTGGTGAATCTGTCCGGGCGCGAGGCGCGCTTGAAACAGGCTATTTCTTCGCTGGCAGAGCGCTATGATTATGTGTTGATCGATTGCCCACCCTCGCTCGGTTTGCTGACAGTAAACGGATTGATCGCAGCTCGCGATGGCGTCATTATCCCGGTGCAATGTGAATATTTGGCGTTGGAAGGTTTAGGCCAGCTCACACATACTTTACAGCTTGTACGTTCCGGTCTGTTCCCCGAACTCAAGGTGCGCGGTGTGGTGTTGACCATGTTCGATGTTCGCACCAGGCTCTCTACGGACGTGGTAACAGAAGTCAATCGCCACTTCCCGGAACAGGCTTTCAAATCAGTGGTGCCGCGCAGCATTCGCCTGGCGGAGGCGCCTTCCTACGGTTTGCCAGTCTCGGCGTATGCGCCCGGTTCGAGCGGTGCGCAGGCCTACGAAGGACTGGCGCGTGAAGTGCTTACGGGGGACGGGGTTCAAATCCCTGTATTGAATTGATTATTGTTTGTGCTTTTTGTGGATAGGTAAGGAGTAACGTATGCCTCAACGTTCTGGTCTTGGCAAGGGTTTGGATGCCCTCATCCCCTCCACGCTTGGTTTGCAACAAACCACAGTGGGCGAGGGGGGTGTCTCGCAACTTCCGGTAGATGCGGTCCTTCGCAACCCCCGGCAACCACGCGACCAGTTCGATGCGAAAGACCTGGAGGAACTGACTGCTTCTATCCGCGAATATGGCATTATTCAACCGTTGATCGTTTCGCCAGGGACAGGCGGGACTTACACACTGATTGCCGGGGAACGCCGGTTGGAAGCAGCCAAACAGGCGGGATTGCGTACCGTACCGGCCATCTTGCGTCAGGCCAGCGACCGCGAACTGCTTGAACTGGCGTTGATTGAGAATATCCAGCGTGCAGAGTTAAATCCGCTGGAAGAAGCGGAAGCCTATCGCCAATTGACCGAGGATTTTGGTCTTTCCCACGAGGAAGTTGCCTCGCGAGTGGGAAAAAGTCGCCCGGCTGTGAGCAATACTCTGCGCTTATTACAACTGCCTGATACCGTTAAGAGGGCTCTTGTCGAGAGTTATGCTCACTCTGACGAGGACGATCAGGATATCGAACAACAGAGTGAAAGCAAATTCCATTTGAGCGAAGGACATGCTCGTGCCTTGTTGCGCTTATCTACACACCAGGCACAGGATGCAGCCTTGAAAACGGTGGAGGCAGGCAGGCTCAATGTCCGTCAGACCGAGGAACTCGTGAAGAGATTGGGTGGGGAAAAGACCCCATCGATCCCGCAGAAGGCCCCACCTCCCGAAGTGACCGAACTGGAAGAGCGCTTGCGTACCAGCCTGGGCACCAAAGTCATCTTGCGGCATGGCAAAAAAGGCGGCTCGGTCACCATTCATTATTACTCTGATGAAGAGCTGGATACCTTGCTGACTAGATTGTTGTAATATGTGAGGGTAGGTTCGGTGCCTACCCTTATGGTGTTTCTATATGGAAATCCTTTACAACGCGCGTATCTATACCCTCGAAAACTCTCAGCCGATAGCTTCTGCCATCGCAATCGAGCATGGGCGCGTTGTAGCGGTTGGTGAAACGGACGAATTGTCCTCCGAATTTGACCGGGCGGAAAAACAGGATATGGGCGGGCGAATCATCTTGCCCGGCCTGACCGATGCACACCTGCATCTCGAACAATATGCTCTATCCTTACAAAAAATCGACTGCGAGACCGACAGGCTGGACGAATGCTTACGTCGCGTAGAAGACTGCGTCCGCTCTGCCGAACCGGGCGAGTGGATCTTGGGTCATGGCTGGAATCAGAACAACTGGTTCCCCTCTCCCCAAGGGAGAGGGGGTAGGGGTGAGGGCGGATGGCCCTCTGCCGCCGACCTCGATAAAATTGCGCCTGACAACCCCGTTTATCTCACAGCCAAATCTCTACACGCAGCCTGGGTCAA
Source organism: uncultured Anaerolineaceae bacterium (assembly GCA_964560935.1). Lineage (GTDB taxonomy): Bacteria > Chloroflexota > Anaerolineae > Anaerolineales > Villigracilaceae > JAABUE01. Next base: position 25,131 of record CAZLOC010000002.1, read on the forward strand.
CTCCGCAGCTTTGAAGAAAGCAGGCCTCACATCCAGTTCTCCTGATCCTGCAAATGGGCAACTCCAGCGCGACCCCGATGGTCAGCTCACTGGCATCCTGCTCGAAACGGCCATGGAACTGGTTGGAAAGGTCATCCCGGAACCGACTGTGGAAGCTATCGCTGAGGCCATTGAGCAAGCTCAGCCGATTTTATTGCGGATGGGACTCACTGGCGTCCACGATTTCGACCGCCGTGACTGCTTCATGGCTCTCCAGCAGCTTCATTCAAACGGCAAGCTGAATTTGCGCGTTACGAAAAGTATCCCGCTCGATGACCTTGATCATGCCGTCGAACTTGGCTTGCGCACCGGCTTTGGGGATGAGCGGTTGCGCATTGGTTCGGTCAAGGCCTTTATGGATGGCGCTCTGGGTCCGCGCACGGCGGCCATGTTCCAACCCTACTTGAATGAGCCGGAGAATCGCGGTATTCTGAACATGGATGCTGAAGAATTGTTTGAAGCTGGCCGGGTGGCTGTGGAGGTGGGACTCAGCATGGCGGTCCACGCTATTGGAGACCGCGCCAATCACGAAGTGCTGGACGCCTACGAACAATTGCGTCGCTTCGAACGGGACCGCAACCTGCCTCCGTTAAGGCATCGTATCGAACACGTCCAGGTGATTCACACCGATGACGCCGGTCGATTGGCAAACCTGGGAATTATTGCTTCGATGCAACCCGTCCATGCCACCTCCGATATGCGCATGGCTGACCAGTATTGGGGTGAGCGCGCGGCGCTTTCCTATGCCTGGGGTACCCAGTTGCAAAACGGTGCACAACTGGCGCTCGGCTCCGATGCGCCTGTGGAATCCCCCAATCCCTTCTGGGGATTGCACGCGGCTGTTACTCGTCAGCGTGCGGATGGTTCACCTGGTATCGATGGCTGGCATCCTGAGCAACGCCTGTCTATACAGCAGGCAATCGAGGGATACACGTTGGGCGCAGCCTATGCCGCGGGAATGGAAGACCGTTTAGGTAGACTTGCCCCCGGCTACCTGGCGGATTTAATTGTCTTAGCGCAAGACCCATTTGTTATTTCACCGGTTGATATGCTGGAAATGGAATCTTCAGCAACGATGGTTGGCGGCAAATGGGTCTGGCAATCTTAGAGAGATTATATGGTACAACGAACACAACTCGCTCCTGAAATGCTTGTTCCCCGTCTGGGAGAATATCTGGTGCAGCGCGAATTTATTACCGATATCGATTTGCAAAAGGCGCTTGCTTATCAGCAGGAACAAATGGCAAACAGTCAAACCTACTTGTTGGGACAGGCATTGGTCGATCTGAAACTGATCGACCGCGCTATCCTCGATCAGGCGGTTACTGAGCAGATCATCCAACTTCGCTCGGCCTTACAGGCAGCCAATCGCAACCTGGAGCGCCGTGTGCAAGAACGTACAGCCGAGCTACAGAAAGCGCTGGAACGCCTATCAGAGTTAAGTCAGATGAAAGCGAATTTCGTTAGCAATGTTTCGCATGAATTGCGCACACCCTTGACGCATGTTAAAGGTTACCTGGAATTGCTGGTCACAGAATCTCTAGGCTCTGTAACAGATGAGCAACGCCATGCGCTTCTGGTGAGTCAGAAGTCAGCAGGTCGCCTGGAGGAGATGATCGATGATCTGATCATGTTCTCGTTGACATCCAAAGGCGAACTCAGTATCAAGCAAGAAGCAGTGGATATTCGTCGACTGGCCAATCTGGCAATCAAGGCTGCTGCTGAAAAGGCAGCAGGCCGGGATGTTACAGTTCACTCTGTGCTCGATGATGATATTCCTTTTGTCCAGGCGGATTCGCAGAAGATCTCTTGGGTACTCTCCCAACTTTTCGATAACGGGATCAAATTTACACCTGCCGGCGGACGCGTTGTTCTGAGCATAAAGAGAGAAGCAGACAATTTGGTCATGATTTCTATCACCGATACTGGTATTGGAATCCCACCGGCGCAAGTTGCTGAAATTTTCGAACCCTTTCATCAGTTGGATGAAACATCTACCAGGCGCTATGGTGGTGCGGGTCTGGGACTATCCCTAGTAAGGCAAATTGTGGAAGCGCACGGCTCGATGATCGATGTACAATCCACCGAAGGACATGGAACGACGTTTCGTTTTCCTTTGCTGGCCGTTGAATCATAAGGCATCAGGCTGAAAATGTCCGACTCGCAACTTGATCCAAAAACATTAGCATATATCCAAAATCTTGTTCAGGCTGCCAGTATGACAGATGATTGGAAAGGTGGCTTGGATAAATTGCTGATTGCTTTGCGCAATGAATTTGTCTTTGATAATGTTGTCATTTATGTGGTTGATCCGACTACGCTGAGTCTGGAAGTTGAATATGCTCGCGCCGTAGGTCGCGGTAAAGCTGCTGAGGCGGATGCGGCCTGGGGGGAGAGCCTGGCCAACCTGGTGCTGGCAAGAGAAAGTATGATTGTTCAGGACCCTGTTGTGGGCGCCACTGAAAGGCTGTCTCAAGCTTATTTGTTGGGGTTACCTCTCTATGATGGCTCAAAAGCAATGGGGGTAATGATTTTTGTTCGTTTTGGTGGACCTGCTTATAAAGATACCAAAATACCACTGGCGATTGTGGCGGGGAGTTGGGCTTCTACGCTCTTGAACCGCAAAGCCCATGGAGAGACACACCAACAATTGGATGCTTTGCGGCAAAAGGTGCAGTTACAGGACGATTTTCTCGCCACTATTTCGCATGAGTTGCGCACCCCTCTTGGTTTTATCAAAGGATATTCCACGACCTTGCTGCGCTCAGATACAACCTGGGACAGCGAAGTTAGCAAGGAATTCCTGACGATTATTGACGAGGAAGCAGACCGATTGGCGCAGTTGATTGATAATATTCTTGAGTCGGCCAAATTGCAAAGCCGATCTGTACAACTGAACGTTCAGCTGTTGCGCCTTGACGCTTTAATCCGCGATGTGGTCATTCGTGTTCGTACACGGCACAAGCACCTGGATGTGGATCTTCAACTTGAAGCGGCTCCCCCTATTCAAGGAGACAATGTCCGTTTAACTCAAGTGTTTGAGAACTTGTTCAGCAATGCCGTCAAGTATGCTGAGGGATCAAAAATTACTGTAATTGCCAAAACGGTCGACAACTCATTGTTAGTTACTTTCTCCGATCAAGGACCGGGTATCCCAAGGGCTTATTTACCTTATATCTTTGAACGTTTTTATCGTGTACCAGGTGATCGTTCCAATACTGGCAGTGGACTAGGGTTATACATTTGCAATCAAATCATTATGGCCCATCGTGGTAAGATTTGGGTAGAGTCTGAATTAAATCAAGGTACTACTTTCTATATTCAGTTGCCAATCGAATCAATGCTTTGATTTTTCTTTTTTACAAAAAGGAGTTTCTAAATGTCCAAACGAATTCTCATTGTGGATGATGAACCGCGCTACTTGCGGTTACTAGAGGCCAACCTGCGTACAGAGGGATATGAAGTGGCAACTGCACAGGATGGTGTACAGGCAATAGACATGTTCTCTTCCCAACCCATTGATCTTATTTTGTTGGATATTATGATGCCTCGTATGGACGGGTTTTCCACCTGTCAACGCATCCGAGAATATTCAAACGTACCCATTATCATGCTGACCGCGAAGGGCGAAGAACAAGATCGCGTTCGTGGTCTGGACCTCGGGGCGGATGACTACCTTGTCAAGCCCTTCTCGGCGACAGAATTGCTCGCGCGAGTTCGTGCTGTACTGCGGCGAAGCCAGCTCCCTTTGGAAACCGGGCAGACGCGTTTTTTCACGCATGGCGACCTTAAGATTGATTTCGCACGTGCAGAAGTCTGGCGCGCTGAACATGCCGTTTCTCTCTCAGCAACTGAATATCGCCTGTTGTTACAGTTTGCACATAATGTTGGCAATATCCTTACTTCTGAAGAGTTGTTGACAGGTGTCTGGGGACCAGAATACAAATCAGAAAAAGAAATTCTGTGGGTTAGCATTGCTCGTCTGCGGCAGAAGTTGGAAGAGGACCCACATGCTCCCAAGCATATTGTCACTCGTTCAGGATTAGGGTACCTGATGCCGCCTATTGAATCTTGATCCAAGGGAGGTTCGCATGCCAGACCGGACAATTCTTATTATAGATACGGATACAGCTAGCCTGAATTACCTTGTACGTATGCTTAAAGATCAGGGTTATTCTGTCTTGGGTGCTGGTCTGGGTAAGGAAGGACTGATTAATGCCTGGCGTGACCGCCCTGATTTGATAATATTTGACCCAGTCCTAAAAGATATTTCCTCCGAAGAATTCGTACAGAAAATACGCCATGACCCACGCAGCGCCAATGTACCGATTCTGGCCTTCAGCAGTGATGCTAGCCCGGAAAAGAAAAACGTTTGTTTACAAGCCGGTTGTAATCATTTTGTCGCGAAATCTGGTGAAGCTGTTGCTACTTTGCCTGATGTTATCTCTAGTCTGCTGGGAAAAAAACAAGTAGACGTAGGAAAAAAACAGGAAGAAGTAAAAGAGGGTGGTTTTTTGATTGTTTTCCTGAGCGCGAAAGGCGGTACAGGCACATCCTCTTTGTGCGCTAACTACGCAATGACGCTACACAACAACAAACCTGAAGCAGATGTGGTAGTGATGGACCTGGTGTTGCCAATTGGTTCTATCGCTCATATTGTCGGCTACGATGGCGATGTAGACCTGGTTTCTGTTTCAGAGATGCCGCTTGCCGAAACAACGGGAGAATATTTCCATGAACATCTGCCAGAAATGGAGCAGTGGGGATTTCAGTTATTGCCCGGTGCGAATGACCCTGAACGCGCCAATAACCTTCAGGTAAACCGCATCCCAGAAATACTAAAGGCGCTTCGAACGGCCTACGATTATATAGTGATTGACTTAGGACGTTCCTTGTCTCGAATAGGCTTGCCGATTATCCAAAAGGCGGACTTGTTGGTGCTTACGGTAAGTACTGATCAAAGTACCATTACCCTCACCAAGGAGGTCTGGGATTATCTTCAAACAAAGGGTATAGAATCTAAAAGGATATTTGCTTTATTGAATCGTGCTGTTGGTCTGGAAGGATTGACCAAGGCGGAAGCTGAGGAGATCATCGGCCTGCCAATTCAGACTGTTATCCCGTATATGGGGAGTAATTTTGCCCTGGCTAACAATTTGAATCAACCCATTATTACTAAATACCCTGAGGACACTACAGCAATCGTTCTCAAAGATACTGCCAACAATATGATCAATCTTGCAAACAAATTGCGAAGCAGATAGATACTTACGCGATAAAGTTGTTATTTACTATGAACGAACAGAGTGAGGCTAATATGACTATTGAATATGATGAGAAGGGAAAAGTTTTTACAGAGGTTGTCTCAAAGGTGGCAATTCCAGCCGTAGTACAGACGACACAGCAGATGATTCGTGGGAATGTACACGTTCATCGTGATAAGAGATTGAAAGACGAATTGGACCGCGATGAACTTTTTCTAGCCATGACAGATGTAAACATAATCGGAGCCGATGGTCAGGTGATTCACGAGTCCCGCTTTCTGGCTGTATGTCGTGCCCAAATCGTCTGGGTAATGCCTGCCCATGACGCGCAGGAGACTGGCGGACAATGACAACTCTTGCTTCTGCCGGCGGTGCATCTCGCCTTACAGGCCAGGATATCATCCGACTCAAAAAATATCTGGTTGATAATATTTCGCGCGCAATCGAGGCGGAGGGATTAACAGCCGAACAGCGTAGTGACTTTGTTAAGCAAGGTATTGAGGACGTGTATGCGCAGGCAAATCTCAAGCTGCCTCAAGATGTCCGCAATATGATTTTTAAGGAAGTGTTGAATGATTTGCTTGGGTACGGACCGATCCAGCCGTTGTTAGATGATCCCGATGTCTCGGAAGTGATGGTAAATGGCCCAAAGAAAGTGTATGTTGAAAAGAAAGGTCAATTGACTAAAACAAGCGTTGCGTTTGATGATAATAACCATGTTTTGCAGATCATTGACCGCATCATCCTCCCACTTGGCCGTCGCATAGATCCAGATACCCCCACCGTCGATGCCCGTTTGCCAGATGGCTCACGTGTCAACGCCGTTGTGCCTCCCGTTGCCATTGATGGGCCATCTATCACGATCCGTAAGTTTAGCAAAGACAAGCTCAGTATTGGCGACTTGATCAATTTTGGTTCCATGACTGAGAAAATGGGTGAACTTTTACGAGCTTGTGTCTTGGCGCATTTAAATATCATAATATCCGGAGGAACCGGTTCGGGCAAGACTACCTTGTTGAACGTGCTTTCCAGCTTTATTCCGGAAGAAGAGCGCATCGTTACGATTGAGGACGCGGCCGAATTGCAACTTCAACAGGATCATATCGTTCGGCTGGAAACTAAATCCCCAAATCTGGACGGGAGAGGCGCTGTGAGCATCCGCGATTTGGTGCGCAATTCCTTGCGTATGCGCCCCGACCGTATTGTAGTAGGCGAAGTGCGCGGAGGCGAAGCGCTTGACATGTTGCAGGCTATGAATACAGGCCACGACGGTTCTCTAACAACCCTGCACGCCAATACGCCGCGCGACGCGCTCTCGCGCTTGGAGACTTTGGTTCTGATGGCAGGCATGGATTTGCCCCTCAAAGTCGTCCGGCAGCAAATCGCTTCGGCAGTCGATTTGATCGTTCAGCAGACACGCCTTACGGATGGCTCCCGTAAAGTGACTTCGATCACTGAAGTGGCGGGTATGGAAGGCGACACCGTGGTGCTTACTGATGTTTTCAAGTTCGAGCAAACCGGTGTGACAACTGAAGGCAAGGTTCTGGGTGATCTCAAGCCAACCGGTATTCGCCCACTATTCTCACCACGTCTGGAGGCAGCCGGGTTCAAACTGGGTGCTGAGGTTTTTGGAGCCAATGTTGCTGAGATGTTGGGAAGAGGACAGCGACGCTGAAGCAGGTAAAAATGGTTCTCTGCTATAATCATAGAAACCATTTTTTGGACGCTCGCAAAGAAAACGTGAGGAATTATGGATATGCAAGCCCAGATCACTTTACGTGCAAAGAAACTAGGTATCTTAATCCGGGATGCACGCCTGGCTTCACGCCGAAGCACCAAAGAATGCGCCGAAGCCATTAATGTGACCAATGGCGTTTTCAAAGCCTATGAGGAGGGACGGAAAGCGCCCTCCCTGCCTGAATTGGAAACGCTGGTCTACTACCTTGAACTGTCTATTAACCATTTTTGGAGCAACGAAGCGCTTTCTGATGATCCTACCCGCGTCGATAAGTTGGACCTGCCTCGCTTGGCCGGACTGCGCCATCGCATGATCGGCGCACTTCTGCGCCAGGAACGTATGCATGCCAGCTTATCCATGAAATCTGTGACTGAACAGACCGGCATTTCTTCTGGTCGCCTGAAACGGTATGAGCTGGGGGAGCGCCCTATCCCATTGCCTGAATTGGAAGTCATTCTCAAGGTGTTGGGCGGGCGGATTGAGACATTCTTTGATCAGGGTGGACCGATTGGCCAATGGATGACACAACAAAAAGCGATCCAACAGTTTTTGGATATGCCGCGCGAACTTCAGACTTTTGTCTGCCAGCCGATAAACAGGCCGTATCTCGACCTGGCACGAAAGCTCAGTGAAATGTCCACCGATAAGCTGCGTTCAGTGGCTGAGGATTTACTCGATATCACACTCTAAGAGTTACAATTATGACGACTGAACCACAAAAACTTGCTGAACAGGGGAAACAGGCGTTTGCCGCTAAAAAATTTGAACAGGCTGCCACCGCATTCATGGAGGCCGCTGGGGCCTATGAAGCGCTGGATGATCTGCTGAACGCTGCTGAAATGAAGAACAACCTGAGCGTAGCCTTATTGCAAGCCGGTAAGGCAAAAGAAGCCTACGAGGCCGCCGCAGGCACAGAAGAAGTGTTCGCTCAGGCGGGGGACCTAAAACGCCAGGCAATGGCCTTTGGCAACCAGGCGGCAGCCCTGGAAGCGCTTAAAAAGCTTGATCAAGCCTTGGAAGCCTACGAACGTTCAGCTGCTCTATTTGCTGAAGTGGGTGAGGGCGAGATGCGCTCGATGGTATTGCAATCAGCGGCCGCTCTCAAGTTGAAACGCGGCAAGATGGTGGATTCAGCACTCTCCATGATCGGCTCGGTCGAATCGACTCAAAAACCCAATTTGTTGCAAAGATTCTTGAAATTTCTATTACGCATAAAACCATGATCGCGGTTAGCCTTCAGGCTCGTCCGGCAGTCCCACAGGATCAGCATCAGATTGCCAACTTGATGTTCTTTGAATCACATGTGCATCGTCATCTGGACTGGCGTGCGCCGCTGGAATGGCTGGGCTTTCCCTGTTATTGGGTAGTGGAGGAGGCTGGACGAGTCCTGGCGGTATTGGCTTGTCCACAAGATCCGCCCGGAGTGGCCTGGGTGCGCCTGTTTGCGCATGCGAGGCAGCTATCTTTGGATGATGCCTGGGGTGCACTTTGGAGGGCTGCCCAAGTGGAAATTGAAAAGCAGGGTGGCGCAACCGTGGCTCTGATTGCAATGCAGCAATGGTTGAGCAATTTGCTTTCCAAAGATGATTTTACTCACACGCAAAACATTGTTATGTTGGAATGGAAGGGTACGGACGTTCCTGAAGCATCGTTTCCTGCGGGCATAGCTGTTCGCAGCATGCAGCCTGATGATTTGCCCGAAGTGGCCGAGTTGGATGCAGTGGCCTTCAAGCCGCTCTGGCAGAATACGCTGGATGCCTTGGAAAGGGCCCTGCCACAGGCAACATCCGCGATAGTTGCGGAAGATACGCAGGGGTTGGTCGGGTACCAGATCAGTACCGCGAATCCGTTCGGGGCCCACCTTGCCAGGCTTGCGGTCCGGCCTGATGCGCAGAGACAAGGGATAGGCTCCTTGATTGTCACCGATTTGATCCGTCGCCTGAAAGACAAAGGGGTTGCCCGGCTGACTGTTAATACCCAGAGCGATAATCTCGCTTCATTGGCTTTGTACGATAAGATGGGGTTTGTTGTGACTGGCGAGAAATTTCCGGTATATTGTTACCAGGTTTTGCCTTCTTGCTAAGGAGGTTGCCATGGCAAGAGAAGATGCGGTCATTGTCAATGCGTTGGTGCGGCAGGCTTTAGTGTCTGTTCAGGAAGTAATGGGGGAGAATGGTCTCAATACAGTCTTGCGTACCAGTGGACTGGAACGTTACATTGGGAACTTTCCGCCAAATGATTTAAACCCTGCTATTCAGACTTCTGATTATGCCCGCTTGAACGAGGCCATCGGAGAGTTTTACGGGCGTGGCGGGCGAGGTATGTTGCGCCGTGTAGGCAAGGCGTCTTTCCAGTATGCGGTTCGTGAACAGGCGGCTTTGCTCGGAATTGCGGGCGTGGCTTTGAAATTATTGCCTACCAAGCAACGCATCAAGTTTATTTTAAATGCGCTGGTCAATGCGCTGAAAAAATCCAATCCTCAGGTGAAAGCCTGGGTGGAAGAAGTCGACGATACTTTTGCCTATTGCGATGCTTCCTGCGCTATTTGCCATGGTCGAACGAGCACGGAAGCCATCTGTCATCTTTATATCGGCTCTATTGGTGAGGCAGTAAAGTGGGCAACCGGCCATGAGTTCGAGATCGTCGAGACACACTGTACGGCGAAAGGCGACCCGCATTGCCGCTTTGAAGTCCGAGAATTGCAGACATGAGCGAACGAACACTTTCCAGTCGTTTTTTGCACCAGTTTGTCGAGACGATTGACAGCGAGTTGGGACAGGAAACTCTGGCCACGGTTTTGGAGAAAGCTGGCTTGCCGCCTGGTTGGTCAAATTCGGCGCGCCGGGGAAGCTTGAGCGCTACAACCGCAGCTGAAGCTTATGCTGGTTTACAAAAGGCCGTGCGTACATACTATGGTCGCGGAGCACGTGGTATCTTGATGCGTGTGGGTAGCAATCTTTGGCATCGCCTGCTGGACGATGCTCCCCTGGCTTTGAAAGCGCAATCTAAACTTTTACATGGATTGCCCGTCACTGCGCGCCGTAAAGCAACCCTGGAGTTATTGGCCAGGTTGCTCGGTAACCAACGAGGCGACGTCACGGTTCATACGCTGGACTTGGACCTGCTTCTGGTCGATCATGCCAGTCCTGGTGCTGTGGGACAAAGCGAGACAGAACGAATCTGTTTCGTAACCTTGGGACTGTTGCGGGAATGTTTGTTTTGGGCTACAAGTCAGGAGCACGATATCGCAGAGACCTCCTGCCATGCAAATGGCGAAGAAATCTGCGAATTCAAAATCTCTATCGGAGGGTAGTTACAATGAAAACGAGGAATTGGGGTTGGGAGAGCATTGATGGCCTGAGGATGTTTGCTCAAAGCTGGGAGCCGGAGGAGCCTTCCAAGGCAGTTGTGTGCCTCGTGCATGGCTTGGGGGAACATTCCGGTCGTTATGCTCATGTAGGCAAGGCCTTTACGGATGCGGGTTTTGCCTTGGCTGGTTTTGATCTGCGAGGGCATGGAAAATCAGGTGGCCCACGCGGGCATATCCCGTCCTTTGATGCTTTCATGGATGATATTGAGACATTTCAAAAGCAAGTGGATAACAATTTTGCAAGTGTTCCCCGCTTTTTATACGGGCATAGTTTAGGTGGGATCCTGGTGCTCAATTATGTTCTGCGCCGCAAGCCTGATTTCAAAGGCGCGATTTCAACAGGGGCCGGACTGCGGACAGCCTTGGAAGAGCAGACGGCCAAGGTCGCGATGGCTCGGATATTGGGCACGTTGATGCCCAAGGTTGCCATTTCGAGTGGGTTGGATCCAACTACTATCAGCCGCAGCACAGAAGTAGTTGCTGCTTACGTCAACGATCCGCTGGTGCATGATAAGATGACTCTTGGCTTTGGGAAAATCCTGCTATCTGTGCTTCCCTGGACATTCGAGCATGCGCATGAGTTTTCATTGCCACTGCTGATCATGCACGGAGAGGATGATAAATTAGGGTATCCAAGGGGTAGTGAAGAATTTGCCAGCCATGTAAAGCAAGATTGCACCCTCAAGTTGTGGGACGGCCTGTCTCACGAAATTCATAACGAGCCAGAGCAAGAGGAAGTTTTTGCTTTTGTGATCGATTGGATGAACACCCAGCTTAAAAAGAAATAGGATTTTATCTGCTTTACCGAACAAACCTCCTTTGGTATGGCAAAATTCCCTTTCTATAATCAAATTGTTGAGGAGACGAAAGATGAGTCCTGAAAAGGTGATGAGCAAGCGCCAGGCAATGCGGGCAAAGCGTCAGCGTCAGGCGCGTATGCAACGATTAGGCATGATCGGTATTATTGTTGCAGGGGCATTGCTGGTTGCAGCTGCGTTAATTCTTCCTAACTTCCGTACAAGCACAGAGTTCACTTCTCGGCCCAATGCCAATGATAATGTCATGGGCGACCCGGAGGCTCCGATTACAATCACAGAATATTCGGATTACAGATGTAGTCATTGTGGTTCGTTTGTCTTTGAAACCGAACCTTTATTGGTTAAAGAATACATTGAAACCGGATTTGTAAAATTTGTGTATCGTTCTATGGGTAGCTGGGTTAGCGAGCAGTCCCTTCTTGCTACTGAAGCCTCCTACTGCGCTGGTGAAGAGAACAAATTTTGGGAATACCATGACATCCTCTTTGCCAATCAAGGAGCCAATTTCGATATGACAAACTTTATGACCTGGGCTGCCCTCATTGAACTTGACACAGAGGCTTTCAGGGAATGCATGGATGAGAGACGTTATCAAACTCGTGCCGAGCAAGATTCCCAAGATGGGAATGCGCTTGGCGTAGAAGGTACACCGATGTTCTTTCTCACCTACAGTGTGGATGGAGTAGAGAAAACACGTGTCATCCAAGGCGCCCAGCCCTTTGGATCTTTCCAACGAGAAATTGATGCCGCCCTGGTTGAGATGGGAATCCAGTAATCGGTATAAGTATTCAGAGATGAAGGAGAGGACATGGTTCGCCAGACCATGTCCTTTTTGTTTGTATCCCCAGAAAACGCAAATTCCTGATTGGTCGGATAAACGCCCAGCTTAAAAAGAAATAAGATTTCATGCGCTATACTGGACAAATTTCCCTCAACATGGCAAAATTCCCCTTCTATAATCAAAATTGGTTGAGGAGATGAAAGATGAGTCCTGAAAAGGTGATGAGCAAGCGCCAGGCAATGCGTGCAAAGCGCGAACGTCAGGCGCGTGTGCAGCAGCTGGGTATAATCGGTATTATTGTTGTAGGGGCTTTGCTGGTTGCGGCTGCGTTGATTTACCCAAGCCTGAGACCAGTAGGGGAAGTTGCAGCGGCGAGCTCTCATGAACGCCCAATGGTCAACGATAATGCCATGGGCGACCCAAACGCGCCGATAAAAGTCGAAGAGTTCTCGGATTACCAGTGTCCGTATTGCGCCAGATTTTTTGAGGAGACCGAAGGCCAGATTACGGCTACGTACGTAGCCACTGGCAAGGTGTACTTTGTCTATCGTTCGTTTGGCAATTTCATCGGTCCAGAATCCAAGGCGGCAGCCGAAGCGGCATATTGCGCCGGTGACCAGAACAAATACTGGGATTATCATGATATTCTGTTCGCCAACCAAACTGGTGAAAACGCAGGCGGTTACTCGGACCGTCGCTTGCAGGCTTTTGCCGAATCGCTTTCGCTGGATATGGATGCCTTCAATTCCTGTTTCAAAAGTGGCAACTATGCGGATCGGGTTGAGCAGGACTATCAGGATGGCGCCGCTGCAGGCGTAACCGGTACACCAGCCTTTTTGATTACCTACACAGTTAACGGTGAAGAGAAACAACGCTTTATCGCTGGAGCCTACCCCTTCAGTGAGTTCCAGACTCAATTCGATGAAGCTTTGGCCGAAATGGGAATCCAGTAACCGGTTGTGTGTAATCAATGACAAAGAAGAGGATATGGCTTGCCGGGCCATGTCCTTTTGGTTTATACGCTCAGGTTGAAATCCACACAATCAGCGGATCAACGGCCAGTGTGGGCAGGAAGTTGCGGGGACGGACCCCTTTGCCAAATTTAGACATTTGCAGCTTTGCTCAGTATTCCCCAGATGCTCTCGACCCAGTTTAAATGTTCGGGCTTCATCAAACATGACCGTAAACATGTGACGTATTGCTGATCAAAATCTACGTCAGGCCACTTATCTTGAAGCAGTGAGATGGGATACTTAAACGTGGCCAGGTGTAAATTTTCTTCCGCCGCAGCGTTGAAAATCTGCTCAGAGCGTTCTGAAATCTGGCTGGCGCTGTTGCCATCTGGCGCCCAAACCACAATATCCAACTCCGGCGGGAAAATTGTCCTGAAACGCTCGTCGGAGGCTATTTTCTCATATACCGCCAGCGCAGCCTTACGTCCATTCGATAAGCCGATGGCAAAATCTCCACCTCTTTCCATCGGCAACATTTTTTGGGTCGCCCAAAGTGCAACAGCAGACGCGCCCGCTCTGGAGCATTCCAGACTAATTTCACCCAGGTGAAGTTCTGAGGAGGTGAAATAAGTGTATGGGGATTCATGTTTGTAATACCTTCCTACACCAGGATCACGATAGAGAACGCAACCGCAACCGTAAGGTTGTAAACCGTGTTTATGCGGGTCGACCACAATCGAGTCCACTTCGACAAGATGGTCATAGACATTTCGGGCATACGAATCCAGGTTGTCAGCGAGGGTGAAGTAGCCGCCATAAGCTGCATCGGCATGTAAACGGAAACCGTATTGCTCCCTTAGCTTAAGGATTTCAGGTAGTGGATCAACCGAACCTGTCCCTGTTGTGCCAATCGTGGCAACGACAGTCCCAATATCGCCGCCATCGAGCATTTTTCTCAACGCATTGACATCCATCCTCGCTCTATCGTCACAAGGGATGGAGTGGAAATCTAATCCAAGAACATCAGAGATGCGCTTATGAGTGTAGTGCGCCTGTTCAGATGCAACCACTTTCTTGCCAGGGCTCAATTGACCGGATATCCATAGCGCTTCCATATTCGCCATGGTTCCCCCGCCAGTCAGATGTCCCAGAAAATTCTCCCAACCAAAAAGCTTTGCGATTTCGGCCACGGCTTCTTTCTCAAAATGCGAACTCGCCAGCCCGCCATCAAGGGCATGGTTGTTGGGATTGATCCATAACGCTAGCATATAAGCAACACGCGCAATCGGATGCGGAGGCTTCAGCATCTGACCGGCATAGTAAGGGTGAAAGTACGGATAATTATTTTGCATCTTCTCCGCAACTTGCGACATAACGGCTTCCATCCCCTCGAAATCAAAACTTTGTTCGACAGGGGGCAATGATTCAAATCCATCTTCCAGCTTGGCTAGCGCCTTTTCCAAAATTTTGAGTGTGTCCTTTTCAAACATCCCTTTTTCTCCTTTGCAAGCAAACATAACCAAAAGAAGTACATGTGTTTCCTTAAGCCAGAACATTCCACGGGCTATCGATTGGCGTCCAAGTTGCGCCGCGTTGCTCCTGGTGTTATTGCCCCAATAACTTCAAGATCCACACGATAAGAGGCGCAATCACCAGCGCAGGCAGAAAGTTACCGGTCCGGATCTTCTTGATCTCCAGCAGATTGCTGATGGCCAGCCCAATCAAGATCACGCCGCCTGTGGCTGTCAACTCGTTCACATAAGGTGTAATGAGCTCTTTCACCATCTCCGGGGAGACTTGAAGTGTAAGCAAAGATGCCAGTTGGGCAGTTATAAAGCTGATGCCGCCCTGGAAGAGCAAAATAACCAGCGATGAAAATAGCACACCCAAACCAAATGAAGACGCGAATGCCATAGCGGCAAAACCATCTAAAATGGATTTAACGGCCAGCGTTGTATAGTTTCCATTCAGCCCGTCTTGAATGGCGCCCAGAATGGTCAGTGGCCCGATGCAAAAAATCAGGGAAGCGGTCAGGAAGCCACGCACGAAATTCCCTGTAGACGCTGTTTGGGACCGTGACATAGCTTCAGCGCCTGGAGCGAACCGCGCCTCCAAAACCTGACCGAGATGCTGGAGCCTGTCTTCGATCTGCCACCATTCCCCCAGCAGGATGCCGATTAACAACGCGCCCAACACAATGAGTTCATTCTCGGTTTTGAAGAACATCTTCATACCGAAAGCTGCTGTAAATAGACCCAGGCTGGCCACAATAGCCCCTTTCAGGCGTTCAGGCAGGCGCGCGCCAAAAAGCAGACCCAATGTGCCACCAATGAGCACCGCGACGACGTTGATGATGGTCCCGGTCATGGTATCTTGTTGAAAACCTTGCGAAGGTTCCAAACCTTCGCAAGGTTTCGGCTCTTATTCCTTTGCAAGAGAAGTAGACCGCCCGGATGCCTGATTTTCGAGGAGTTCGAGCACAAAGCACAACGAGGACAGGCGGTTTAGGTAACGCAGCAGTTCGGTGTTAGTGAGTTCTTCCAAGGTGAACAACTCGGTGACGCGCCGTTCCGCGCGGCGGACAACCGCCCGCGCCATTGAAAGGGCCGCGCCGCTGGGGGTATCACCGGGCAGGATGAACTCCTTTGGCAGGCTAACCATTTTGTTGATGGCGTCGGCATGCTCTTCAAGCCATGTTACGCGCGCAGCGTCGATGCCTTTGAATTTGTCCGCGTTTTCGGGCGTGGCAGCGACTTCTGCCATCAGTTTGTATAAATCTCGTTGAGCTTCGCGCAGGATGGGGGGCGTTTGAGGCGCGAGGCATGAGGCGCGCGCCAGTCCCAGGGCAGCGGAAGCTTCGTCCAGTGCGCCCAGGGCTTCGATACGAGGGTGGTCTTTGGAAACACGGTCTTCACCGAGCAGGCCGGTGGTGCCGTCATCTCCGGTGCGTGTGTAAAGAGGCATACAGCCATTATAAACGCCAATCCGCCAGGTGGGAAATTCGCGTATAATCAATTAGTCTTTTATTGGTCAATTTGGAGGCATTTTGAATGTGAAAGCGTCTCGATTTCGAGGGTTGTTTAAACTGCCCGCGCTAGTTGCTGCGGCTGTAGCGATTGCCATGTTGGTGCTGACACCATTCTGGGCAATGCGCTGGTATCGCCTGCCGTTCTTGGGAGCATTGTTTGAAACGAACAATGTGGTCAGTTCGGTCAATATCAAAGGCTGGCCTGCAACCGAACAGGGTGTGAAATATCTCGACCGCCTGGTTGCATTGAATGGGGAAAGGTTGACAAGCGTACGTGATTTTGAACGCATTATGAGTGCCAATGGATATGCGCCTGTCCAGGTTACATTTATACGGCCTGACGGGGAAGAGTACAGCATCGAGATCACCCCCATCCATTTCCCGTTCGCTGACATTGTTGCGCTCTTCATCATTCCGTATTTGATGGGGCTGGCCTTTTTGGGAATTGGGTTTTGGGCATATCGTCTGCGCAGTGACCTGTGGGAAAGCCGTGCATTGTTGTTCTTTGTTTCAGGCGCGACCATTTTGACAACGACTCTATTTGAAATCAGCACCACACGTTACACCAACGCGCTGTGGGGGTTGGGTGTCCTGCTCTCTGCAGGCGGGTTGATGTACCTGGCGCTGGTCTTCCCGCAGCCCATTCGCATGGTGCGCGCTAATCCGAACCTGCGTATGCTGCCTTGGGGTGTATTGGCTTTATTGGCTCCCATGATGGTTATTGTGGTCCTTGCGCCGCCATCGCCATATACCTATACCTATTGGTGGCAGTATGGGTATCTGTGCATCGTGGTGGGTTTCCTTGTCCTGTTGGGCATGCTGATCGGGCGCATTTTTAAGAGCCAGTCGAACATCGTCCGCCAACAAAGCCGCGTAATCATTTTTGGTACTACGTTGGCCTTACTACCTATCATGACTTATCTGGCATTGCTGGGAATGGGACAGGCGACTGAATTTCGCGCCTGGATATTTTTCCCGCCAATGATCATCATGCCGCTTTCGATCACATATGCCATCCTGCGCTACCGTCTGCTGGACGTGGACCGCATTCTGAGCCGCTTGCTGGCCTATCTGCTGACCATGGCTGTCGCTCTAGGTGCTTTCTACGGATTGATCGCATTGCTCACGTTGCTGATGCAGGATGTGATGCATGCGACCGATCCGCTGGTCATCGCCGGGTATCTGCTGCTGCTGGCGGTTGGACTGATGCCCGTCCGCAACCTGATCCAGCGCGCGATTGATCGCCTGTTCTATCGTTCCCCGGCGGACTATCGCCACGCGCTCACCAGCCTCTCGAAAGGATTGGTCATCACACCCGATCTCAGCCAGACCCTGCGTTTGATGGATGAGCAATTGAATCAGGCACTCTCCCCTGAAAAGTTTGTGATCTACCTTTACAATGATGACCTGGGAGAATACTTTCCGCATGCTTCGCACGAAGACAGCGCGCCGCCGTATCAAGTGGAAGATCCGCTGGTGCATCTGTTGCAGAAATCAAAATCCCCGATCTGGTTGCCGCCTTCCGGTGAGTTACCCAAAGAGTTACAGGCGATACCCGGCAATTATCGCCGACTGATGGGTTACACCTTTGTGCCATTGCATTACGAAGAGAAATTGATTGGCTTCCTGATGCTCGGCCCGCGCCGCTCCGGTGACCTGTATACCAGCGACGACCTGGATTTCCTGGCGGCGGTGGCTGCCCAATCTACCCTGGCGTTGGAGAATGCGCGACTGTTTGCCAACCTGCGGCGCACATTGGATCAGACACTGGAAATGAAGAATCTGATGAGCGATATTTTTGCTTCGATCTCAACAGGTGTTATCACTACCGATCTGGACCGCAAGGTTACCCTGTTCAACCGCGCTGCCGAGAAGATTTTGGGAGTAGAAGCCTGGCAGGTGATGGGGCGTCGGCTTTCGCGGGCTTTGCCGGGTCTCGGTATTGACCTGGACGATGTGACCGCCAGTACGCTAAATGAGGGGGCTGTCATTCTTAGCACAGAACTCATGCGCCAGGTCCCGGCGCGAGGTGCTGTGGTTTTGCGCCTGTCCTGCGCGCCGCTGCGGGATGCGCACCTGGGTATGAAGGGCGCCACGCTGGTCTTCGAAGACCTGACCGAACGTCGCAACCTGGAAGCCGAGCAGGAGCGCATCCGACAGACATTTGGGCGGGTCGTCGCGCCGCGGGTGCGTGACCGGCTGCTGGCTGACCCCGGCAACCTGCGCCTGGACGGGACGAAGCAGGTAGTCACGACTCTGTTCGCGGATGTAAGCGGATTTACATCCTACAGCGAAAAAAACTCTCCAGAAACCGTATTCAAGGTGCTTAATGCATATCTTTCACTGGCTGCACAGGCTATCCTCGAAGAGGAAGGCACGCTTGATAAGTTCATGGGGGATGCAGTACTCGCCATCTGGAATAGCCCTGACAAGCAGGAAGACCATGCTCTGCGTGCCGTGCGCGCCGCGTTAAGCATCATGAGGCGCGTGCTGGCCGCTCATACGCTTTTTCCCGACCCGGACCAGCACATGGTTTTCCGCATTGGTATCACCACCGGCCAGGCCATGGTTGGGAACGTGGGTACCAATGACCTGTTCAATTACACCGCCATCGGGGATGCTGTCAATCTGGCCCAGCGTTTACAGGTAGCGGCCGAACCTGGAAAGATCTTGTTGCACAAGGACACCTACGATAGTGTGGCCGGGCAGGTCATTGCCATCCCGCTCAAACCGCTGCTCGTCAAGGGCCGCGGGCAGCCCGCCGAGGTGTATGAGCTCAAGGGGTTGAAAGGATAAATACTCTTTGTCATTCTGCCCGTACCGTGCGTAGGCACGCGTGAACGACCGTAGGGAGTGAAGCCCGCCCTCCCGAAGGACATCGGGACGATGTGAGCCGGGCCGAAGGGAATCCCCGTGCTTCGCGCGGGAGACCCTTCACTCCGTTCAGGGTGACATTACTCGATCATGCTCACTCGATACCACGCATCCATCACCCGCAAAGCCTTATCCGCGCATTTCAGCCCGCGCGCGCTGGAGGCCATTGTTGCCGCCAACCTCGGCCAGGATGACTGGCTGACCGGGCAGATCGGTCACGACGAGTATCATTTCGACAACAATGCCTTCGAGAAGTCCTATGCTTTTATCGAGGAACAGCGAGCGCTGACGGTCTCCTCTTTGCAAGACGGAGATGTCCCCGCTGCCTGGTCTGCTTTTGGTAGGCTGACCCATACCACCCAGGATTTCTACGCCCATACCAACTATGTGGACCTGTGGCTGGCCCGCTTTACGGACAAAACGCTTCCCTCCCCACTCGAGATTGACCCCCTTATGGATGAACTGGTCAACAGCCCTGACCTGCGTTCCGGTAAGTTGTATTACCCGCTAGAAGCGTTCTCTTTTATCCCATCCCTGAAACGTTTCGTGATGCCGCTTTTGCCCAAAGATTCCCATGCCTGGATGAACCTCGATTCACCCGAACGTGGAAAGCGCTTCGAGTACGCCATCGAAGCGGCGCTCAAACGGACGCGGTACGAATTCGATCAAACGGTGGCAGGCCTGTCGTCCGGCCAAGTTGCGCTGTTTACCGGCTCATCGTCCTGAAATCCTCTGCTTGTCAAATGAAACCGCCTCGCTTAGAATACCCACTTATTCCAAACTGGAGGAGAATGGTATGAATTCCAAAAAACTTATTCTTGTATTGACAGTGTTGGTTCTGGCAACCCTGGCTTGTCGGCTGTTCATCCCCGGCACGCCGACACCGGAACCGCCGCCGGTCACCGATGCGCCGGAGACGTCTGAGCCCGAGTCTGGAACGGTGGATATGGCTGCCAAGCTGGCAGAAATGGGTGGGGAACCCTGCGAAGAGAACCCGGATTTCACCTGCGTTGCTATTCAGGTCCCGTTGGATCATTTTGACGGGGCCAACACCGAGACACTGAATGTGGTCTTCGCCGTTTCGCCCGCCACGGGAGAGCGCTACGGCATGTATGTGCAAGCCTTCCCCGGTGGGCCGGGCGGCGAGGGCATCAGCACGGGCGGTCTCTTCTGGTTCCCTGATAGTATTCTGGAACACTATGATATTGTCTATTTCGACCAGCGCGGTTTAGGTCTTTCCCATCCTTTGACCTGCCCGGCGGCATACGCCAAAGATTTCCTGAATTACCTGAATGGGATAGATGAGGCAGGCCTGGAAGGTTTGGATACACCCGCAGAACAGCAGACCGCTATTGACGATGCCCGTACCTTTGTGGATGAATGTGTGGCCGAAATCGGCCCTGATGCGGCAAAGCTGGGTCTCTTTGGCACCGACCAGGTGGCTGAGGACATCGAGACCTTCCGCCAGGTGATCGGTGACGAAAAGTTCATGCTGTACGGTGTCAGTTATGGCACAGCCGTAGCGCAGACCTATGCAGCCGCGCATCCGGACCGGCTTATGGGCCTGGTGTTGGATGGCACCGTAGACTTGACGCTCACAGGTGAAGAAAGCGCGCTTTCACAAGAAAAAGCTTTCGACGAAGTGTTGGTGGCTACGCTCAAAGCCTGCGATGCGGATGAAGCCTGCGTAACCGAACTCGGTGGGGACGCCCTGGCCGTATATGATGAGTTGGCCAAGAAAGTCTCGGAGACCCCGATCTCTTACGAGTTTCCCCTGCCCTCGGGCGAAAAAGTAACACGCACTTTCACATTCAATCAACTGGAATTCACTACGGCTTACCAGATGTACTCGCTCAGCGGACGTATGCTCTACCTGCGCGCCCTGGCTGCTGCCAAGAACAGCGACATGGTTCCCATGGCGCGTTTGCTTTACCAGCAGGGCCTCATCGACCCGGAAACGTTCGAGTATATTGGCGACCCGACCTTCTCAGACACGATGTTCTACAGCGTATTGTGTACCGATGACTCGTTCTTCGGTGGCACGCCGGAGGAACGCATCGCGAAGACCATCGAGGCGGGGCAGGCCTCCAACGGCACGGTGCCGCGACTGGATGGCAGC
>CAZLOC010000003.1:0-13107 GCA_964560935.1 uncultured Anaerolineaceae bacterium
CAGGCTACCTTTGGCTTGATGGGAGCGGATTGCACAGAGTATGCGTCCCTGGTAATCGCTCTCAGTCGAGCGGAGGGCGTCCCGGCACGCTATTACGAGGGCTTGCTGTTTTTGGAAGCCACACAGAAGGAGACAGGAAGCGCTCAAACAGAACACGCCTGGTTAGATGCCTATTTCCCTGGAATCGGTTGGGTAGCCATGGACCCCACCCTGGGACGCTTGCCGCTCTACCGGGAAACCCATTTCGCTCACTACACACCCAACCACATCATCGTAACGACCGGGCGCAACCCATCCACACTGCGAGGGGCAAGCTACTGGTCGCACCTGTACTGGCCGGGAGATACTACGATCATACGCATCCAAGATGCAAAGTGGGCGATTACACCTTTAGAATAGAACGGGTCGCTTCAAACTCTAACAAAAAAAGACTCCCCCAGCCAGTGAAGACTCCCTTGCTGTGGGAAAAGGGCGTCGTTCCCCCATCGGGTATTCGAACTCCAACAAAAAGAGACCCACTCCCGAGGGTCTCTTAGGCTGGGGGCAAAGGACAGCGTACCCGTCGGGTGTTCGAACTCTAACAAAAAAGGCCCTCATGCGAGGGCCTTTAGGCTGGGGGCAAAGGATTCGAACCTCTACTAACTGATCCAGAGTCAGCCGTCCTACCATTAGACGAGCCCCCATCTTTCCAGCGGGGCATATTCTACCACGCCCTGAGAGAGAAATCAAACTCATTCGAGATAAGACGCTTAACCGCCAAGCACGCTAAGATCGCCAAGGATCCATATTGGCACGCCAAGGGCCTGTCTTGGCAACTTTAGAAAATCTCTTGGCGCCCTTGGTGACTTGGCGGTTAATATCAATGACGGCTCTCACTTTCGCGCGGCGCGGCGGGTGTTTTCTTCGATGTCCATGAACATCAATAAAATCTTGGCAATCGCCTGTAAGCCAATGTAGTAGACAATACCACGGAAGGGCTGTTCCAGAACGAACAGGATTTGCTGGAATATATCCGTGTATCCAAGACCCTGCATAAATCCGCGCGCATAAGACAATACAAATGAGGTCGCTGAGAGTAGCAACTGCGAGGCGTATACCACCAGAACAACCCATGAGGCTATTTCTGCCACCCGGACGATGCGCATCACCACGGAACGGTCGAAATACGTTCCTAAAAAATCTGTACTTTTACCTTTGTTCTCTTCCATCACGACCTCCTATGTATTTTCGATGTGTAATTATACTGCCCACACAGCGTTTGTTATAATCCCACATTCCGCTTTACTCGAAAAATTTTCGGATAATTTCCGCAAAATAATTCCCAAAAAATAAAATTGGGGTGCGGAATGTGGGATAATAGACGCAATTAATTTGAAGGAAGTTCCGAGGCATAACCCATGACAACCGACGAATCCAGACCCACTGATTTCATCCACGAAGCCGTGGCTGAAGACTTAAAGAATGGACGCTTCGACTACGTCCGCACGCGACTGCCGCCCGAACCGAACGGTTACCTTCACATTGGCCACGTCAAGGCCTTCATGATCGATTATTTGATCGCCAGGAATTTCGGCGGCGAGTTGATCCTACGCTTCGACGATACAAACCCTGTCAAAGAAGAGACCGAATACGTGGACGCCATTCAGGAGGATGCGCGCTGGTTGGGCATCGAATGGGTGAAAGTGACCTATGCTTCGGATTATTTCGGTGAGTTGTACGAATGGGCGGTCAAACTGGTCAAGATGGGCAAAGCGTACGTGGACGACCAGAGCCCCGAGGAAGTCAGCGCCAACCGCGGTACGCTGACGAAGCCAGGGGTAGAGTCCCCCTACCGGAACCGCAGCGTGGAGGAAAACCTGTACTTGCTCGAGCGCATGAAGAACGGCGAATTCCCCGACGGCTCCCGCGTGCTGCGCGCCAAGATCGACATGTCGCACCCGAACATCAATTTCCGCGACCCCGTGATGTACCGCATCATTCACGAGCCGCCGCACCACCGCACGGGCGACAAATGGAAGATCTACCCGATGTACGATTGGTCGCACGGTCAGAACGACTCGATGGAGGGCATCACCCACTCGCTGTGTTCCCTCGAATACCTGAACCACCGCCCGCTTTATGAGTGGTTCCTCGAGCAGTTGGACGTGTTCAAGCCGCGCCAGATTGAGTTCTCGCGCCTGAACCTGACCTACACCGTGATGAGCAAGCGCAAGTTATTACATTTGGTCAAGGAAGGCCGCGTGAGTGGCTGGGACGACCCGCGCATGCCCACCCTGCGCGGGATGCGCCGGCGGGGCTACACGTCTGAAGCCATTTTGGATTTCAATGATCGTACCGGTGTCTCTAGAGTAAGCATTGTCAACTCCGGCGTCCTGGCGGAGATGGCCTTGCTCGAAGCCTGTGTACGCGATGATCTCAACAAACGCGCGCCTCGCCGCATGGCTGTGCTCAAACCGCTCAAGCTGGTGATCGATAACTATCCTGACGATCTGGTCGAGGAGATGGAGGCCATCAACAACCCCGAAGACCTCAGCGCCGGCACGCGCAAGGTGCCGTTCTCGAAGGTGCTCTACATCGAGCAGGATGATTTCCGCGAAACGCCTCCGCCCAAGTATTACCGGCTCTACCCGGGCAATGAAGTCCGCCTGCGCTATGCCTATTTCGTTAAATGCACCGACGTGGTCAAGGATGCGGACGGCAACGTGGTTGAAATCCACTGCACCTACGATCCGGCTACACGCGGCGGCGATTCGCCCGATGGCCGCAAGGTCAAGTCCACCATCCACTGGGTTTCGGCCGCCCACGCCAAAGAAGCGGAAATCCGTATGTATGACCGCCTGTTCACAAAAGAAGACCCTGAGGAGGGCGACGAGGGATTTCTGGCGGCCTTGAACCCGGAGTCACTGACCATTCTTACGGGATATGTGGAACCGCTTCTTTCTACGACCAAAGCGGGTGACCGTTTCCAGTTCGAACGCCAGGGATATTTCTGCACTGACCCCGATTCCACCGACGGCAAACCCGTTTTCAACCTGACCGTCCCGCTCCGGGACACCTGGGCAAAGATAGAGAAAAAGCAGGCTTAATTTATCTTATATAGATAGGCCAGCAGTTGCACTGCTGGCCTATCTATATTAAACGATTAACCCATCTTCTCCAAGATCTCTATCGCCTTTCTTACCCGCTCAAGCACTTTTTCCTTCCCGATCACTTCCATGCTCTCGAACAACGGCGGGCTGACAGTTTGCCCGGTCAGAGCCACGCGCAGGATGCCAAATACCTGGTTGGGTTTCAATTCAAGTTTCTCAACCAACTCGCGCAAAGGTGGTTCAGCGGTTGCGTGAGAGATTTCCGGTAGCCCGGCAAGGATCTCGTACGCCCTGCGGGCAACCCCGGCGGATTGTTTTGCATCCAAACCTTTGGCGACCAATTCTTCGGGCTTTGGCTCTACGTTTTCCTGGAAAAAGAAGCCTCCAAACGCAATACAGTCATCAAGCGTGACCAGGCGTTCCTGGATGAGCGGGGTGATCGCCAGCAGCGTTGGGTCGTCCACGCGGTATCCGGCCTGGAGATAGAACGGTTTAATTCGCGCTGCCAGCTCTTCGGTCGGCAAGAGGCGGATGTGCGCCCCGTTGAAATGGTCAAGTTTGGCAAAGTTTATTCCGGCAGGCGAGGGTGTCAAGCGGTCCACATCAAATCGCTCGATCATCTGATCGAGAGTCAAAACGTCATCTTCGGCCACGCCCCAGCCCATCAGCGCGATCCAGTTCAAAACGCCTTCGGGAATGTAGCCAAGGTCTTGCATATCTTTGACGAAAACCGAGTGGCCATCTTTGAGCGCTTCAGCGTCTTCGCGTTTGCTCATCTTGCCCCTGCCGCTGGGCTTGAGGAAGACCGACAGATGCACCCAGACCGGCTCGTCCCAGCCAAACGCGCGCACAACTTGCACGTGAAGGGGGAATGTGGATAGCCATTCGGAGCCGCGGAAGACGTGCGTAATGCCCATCAGGTGATCGTCGACCATGGCCGCGAGATGATAAGTGGGCAGGCCGTCAGATTTGAGCAGAACGTAATCATCCAGATAGCGATTTTCCGTGACAATATCGCCACGCAGGTGGTCGTGGGCAATAGTTGAGCCTTCGTATGGCATCTTGAAACGAATGACATATTTCTCGCCGCCAGCAATCCGACGAGCAGCCTCAGCCGCGTCGAGTTGACGACAAAGGCCATCGTAGCGCGGATTTTCCTTGCGCTGTTGTTGTTCCTGCCTAACCTGGGCGAGGCGCTCGGGCGTACAAAAACAGGGAAAGGCAGCGCCTCTTTCGACCAGCATATTGGCATGCTCAAGATAAATTTCCCGTCGCTCGGTCTGGCGATAAGGGCCATACTCCCCACCAACGTGCGGGCCTTCATCGGGAGTGATCCCAAGCCAGGTCAAGCTGTCAAAAATTTCCTGTTCGGTGCCCTCCACAAAACGCTTTTGGTCGGTATCTTCGATGCGCAAAATGAACTGCCCGCCCGTCTTGCGGGCAAGGAGATAGTTGTAGAGAGCCGTACGCGCGGAGCCGAGGTGGAAATGTCCCGTTGGGGATGGAGCCATACGAACGCGAGCTGGATACGATGAATTCGTCATGATTCTCCGCATGATAATATCCTAACCCGTTAGTTTCGATACGATGGCGATGGTGAGTAAGGTGAAACCCATATCGAGACTCGCCGCCTACTCAACCAACGGGCTATTAGAAATCCAATGATTTGTGGCGCAAGGCCACGCTTTCGACAAGCCCAATACCCAACATAAGGGAGGTGAGACCGCTCCCGCCATAACTGATGAACGGCAACGGCAGACCGGATACAGGCACAATGTTCATATTTACACCGATGTTGACAGCGCCCTGGAAAAAGATGAGGGTAGCTACGCCATAGGCAATGGTAGCGCCAGACACATCACGGGCCCGTTGGGCTGCTCGCAGGCAGCGCCAAATGATAAAGGCCAGCACAAGGATGACCAGAATACCGCCTACCATACCAAATTCTTCTGAAATAGCCGAAAAGATAAAGTCCGTGTGACGCACCTTCAAAAAACGCAACTGCGTCTGTGTCCCATGGCCATATCCCTTGCCAAACAAGCCACCCGAACCAATGGCGACCAGGGCTTGTTGCACATTGTAAGTTGCACCAAATGTCGCATTTGGATCAGGCAGGATAAAGTTAGCAATTCTTTGTTGTTGATATTCTTGAAGAAAAGGAATTCTAATTCCCAAAAATGTCAGGACGACAACAACACCAAATGAGATAATCCCGGCTGTCCCAAAGGCAAAAAGATGTTTAAGTTGCAAGCCATTCAGCCAGAGAAGCACAAACCAGATGACAGTGATAACAACCACATTGCTCAGGTTTGGCTGTAGCAAAATCCAAATCGTCAGCCCCCATACCCACGCCATACTGAAAGCGATCCAACGCAAGTTTCGAGGGCGCTCCTGATTCTTTTCAAAATAACGCGCCAAAATCAAAATGATAACGATCTTGGCAAACTCTGTCGGTTGAACGAAGAGCACACCGACAGTAAACCACCTGGCAGCGCCGAAAACCGCCTGTGCGCTCAGGAAGAGCGAAAACAGGAGGATGCTCATAACAACGAATATCGGGATGTAAAGAGATATCCAATAACGATAATCGATCGCCGCGACAACGAAAATAACAACCAATCCGGCAAGCGCAAAGTAAATCTGGCGATTGATCAACGGGATAAGTTCTTCGTTCCCGGCAACCGCAGAACGGATCATGGTCGTCCCGAACGCAGTCACCAAAACGATTGCGCCGAGAAGCCAAAAATCAAAATGTCGCCACGAAATGTCGCGCAGCATCAGAATCACCCGCTACGGCGGCGCGTCACGCTCCTGAGGGGGATATCGGCCACCAGGCGATGTTCACGTCCATCCCGTTCCACAGCAATGCGCACAGCGCCAGGTTCAATCTCAACGTGACGGGAGATGACCGCCAGGATATCATCCTTGAGCGCCTCCAATTCAACCTGGGTTATATCGGTACGATCATGGATGAGAACCAGTTGCAAGCGCTCCTTGGCGCTTTGTGCGCTTCGCTTTCTGCCTGTAAAGCGATCAAAAAAGCTGCCCATCCTATTTCCTCCCTGCTATACGCTGGATGCGAGCCCACAGAGTTCCCTGGCTATCCAGATCCAGGAAGGGTACATCCTGTCCCTGCAAACGCAGGGCAATATTACGGAAAGCTTGTCCAGCTTTGCTTTTTGCTTCGAGAGCGATCGGGGAACCGCGATTCGTGCCTACAATGACAGTTTCGTCTTCAGGAACAATACCTATCAGGCGGACTGCCAACAAATCGAGCACGTCCTCCGCCGAGAGCATGTCATGATTTTTGACCATGCTGGGATTCAGGCGATTGATGATCAACGAAGCAGGGCCCTTCTCTTCCGCTTCAAGCAGACCGATAACCCTGTCCGCATCACGAACAGCCGACACCTCCGGGTTGGTGATCACCAGCACCTGATCGGCAGCGGCGATTGCATAACGAAACCCGCGCTCAATGCCAGCGGGCGAGTCAATCAGGACCCAATCGACCTCGCTACGCAGCTCGTCGGCTAGGCGAACCATATCAGAAGGAGAAACAGCACTTTTGTCCCGCGTTTGAGCCGCCGGGATGAGGTAAAGTTCAGCTAGACGTTTGTCACGGATCATGGCCTGGCGTAAGCGGCAGCGACCTTCAATCACATCCACAAGATCGTAGACAATCCGGTTCTCCAGCCCCATCACCACATCGAGATTTCGCAGGCCAATATCACCATCGATGCAGCAAACCTTGGCGCCATTGGAGGCCAATGCAACAGCAATGTTGGCAACGGCGGTCGTTTTCCCCACTCCGCCTTTACCACTTGTAATAGTCACGATTTTTGCACTCATTGTTTCATCCCATAGTAATTAGCTTGGCTGCCATGGAACTGATTGCAGCTTACCATCTTCATTGAGGCTGGCGACCTCCGGGCGCGGATTATTCTGTGGCTCGAGCGCGGCAGAAACCTCATTCGCAATACGCAATTGTGTAGGAGATAAATCCAACGCACAGATATAAGCCGACGTATCTCCCTTTGCCCCTGCATGGACCATACCCCGTACCCGCCCCCAAACGAGTACGTTGCCTTCCGCTACAATCTCCGCGCCAGGATTCACATCCCCAAATACAACTACATGCCCGGGAAATTCAATCCTTGTCCCGGAGCGTAGAGTCTTGCTTATAAAAAGAGCCGTTTCATCACCCAGGTCATCGACAGAAAATTGACGTGTTTCCTCCGGGCGAGGCTTAGAAATGCGGGTTGCAAGTCCTAATAATTGCGCAGTTTTTTCGGTTGTAGGGGATTCGCTCAACACAGCCCAGAGAGAAATCCCCTGCTCAGAGAGCTTATCGCGCAATGAAACAAGTTCATTCACCCGCAATATTTGAGGTCCGACATCCAAAGCAACTCGCGCGCCTCGGAAAAAGGCTTGTTGGGATTGGATTTGCTCAAATAAGACAGGCTCCAGTACTGCCCATTCGCCATCTCCTAGTGTGATGAGCAGCCCATCGCGCAAACCTTTGATTTGTATGGGAAATGTTTGCTCATCCATAGCTACACGAAAAAGACAACCAATCCTCTCTTTTAGAAAAGATTGGTGAATTATAGCATGAACTCCAATGAGCAAATCAGATGCAGGTTACCCACCCCCGCTTTGCGCGATATCAATTGCCTTGAGTTCAAAATAAGCTTCCATGACGCGTGCAACCATCGGACCGGCTACACTGGCGCCCTCTCCGCCGTTATAGGCAAAAGCCAAAATAATGATCTCCGGATCATCGAATGGCGCATAAGCCATAGTCCAGGAATGGGTAGGCCATTCACCGAACTGGCAACGATTAGCTTCAAGCGCAACATCATCGCAATATTCAGCAGTCCCTGTTTTTCCAGCCACGGCAATCGGAAAACCGGAAAAGATCCTGGTGAGTGTTCCACGTGGGTCCGTGATAGCCATGCGCATACCCGTTTGTACAGCCCGTATACTGGAAGGTTCAATTGTTTTAATCTCACCGGTTTCAGAACAATAACCTGCTTCACAACTATACCCTTTGATCAAAGGGTCGACTGTAGTATCCCATTTTATATTTGGGGTGAATGGGGATATCCGATAACTACCCGTTGTCGGTCGTTCCGAAACAGTAAAATCTTCCGGGTTGAACCACTGCTCGATGACTTTCCCTTCGCTGTCAGTCACTTCGCGGACAATTGTGGGCTGCATCAGCTTTCCGTCATTCGCAATCGTTGCCGCCGACATCAAGACCTGGAGAGGCGTTGAAAGCACATACCCTTGCCCTACAGAAGCGATATAAGTATCGCCAGTAGACCAGTTTTCACCCTGATTGATGCGCTTCCACTGTGGCGAAGGGATCAGACCATCCTGTTCACCGATCAGCTGGATTCCGGAAGGGCGTCCATAGCCGATAGCACGAGCGTATTCGCCAAGGCGAAAAATGCCCAGCCCTTCTTTAATCTCATCCTCATAACCACCACCTAATTTATAGAAGCAGACATTACTGGAAAAAGCAATACAGCGATAGAAATCAATGATGCCGAATCCCTCCGGGGTTGTATCAAGGATCCAATCTACGAATGGACGGGTATTATTAGGCGTACACGGGTCATTCGGGGAAAATTTCTCACACAGCAACAATTGCCCCGGCGCAAAAATCTCCTGGCCTAACCTTACAACCCCTTCATTGATAGCGCCGGTCGCTGTAGAAATTTTAAATGCTGATCCTGGAGGGTATTCAGCCTGTATAGCATTGTTGAGCAAGGGTCGCCGCGGGTCCTGACTCAATTGCTCATAATAATATGCAGGGATAAAACGCGCCATGCGATTGTTTTCATAGGTCGGATACGTAACCATCGCCAGGACTTCTCCCGTCCTCGGATTCATCGCAATGATCACGCCACTGGAAATGCGAATACGCCCAAAGTAATCATTCCAGGCTTGAATTTCAGTGAGCAAAACAGCCTCAGCAGCAGCTTGTAAGCGCGTATCGATGGTTAATTTCAGATTATTCCCCGGCATAGGAGCAACCGGGGCTTCCAGATTGCGAAGTTCCTTACCCGCCACATCCACCTGGATGGTACGCCGTCCGGGCGTGCCAGTGAGGATTTCATCCAATGAAGTCTCTACACCGGCATATCCGATTTTATCCCGGTTGGGAACAAACCCGGCGGTCCGGTATTCATCCTCCAAAGCTGCCGGAATCGGACCCAGAAAACCGACCACGTTCGCTGTCAACGAGCCAGTTGGATATTCCCGAATCGGTTCGATTTCGACCGAGACACCCGGCCAATCGACCGCTTTTTCACGAACCATGCGGGCGACTTCTTCATCTACATTACATTGGATCTTAACAGAGCGATAAGGAGCTAGCGATTCACCCAGAGCGACTAATTGCGAAATCCCGGGGCCAGGTACACATTCAGCAACCAGCTTTGCATCTTCGATTGTCCCTTGTGATGCCGGAACATCGATTAAAGCTGACAAATCCCGATAGATATTTTGAATATCAGCCTCGGAATCCGGCAGGTTAGCCGGTGTAATAACAACATTATAGGAGGCAATATTGCTAGCCAGAATGTAGCCGTTGCGATCGTAGATAATTCCTCGCGCCGGAGGAACCGATATGGTCGTTGTATAGTTCTCTACGGCTTGATCTAACCAATCCGTCCTTTGCAATACTTGCAGACTGATCAAGCGGTAGATGAGAGACCCCATAACGAGCGAGACAACACCATAAATAACCCAAAAACGCCAAGGGGTAATTGAAGATCTGGGAGGCGCAGTAGTAGAACTCATTCGACCTCCTGCGCAGGGCTAACCCATTGTGCCAAATCACGTATCATCACATAGACAGGAACGGCGAACAACAGATTGAGCAACATACTTGGTAGGACAATCAACCCTAGCGAGTCGCCAATCGGAAGTGGTGTTCCCAATAAGTTCAACACTAATAATGTAAATAGATCCATTATCAAAGTTCCTATAAAGGTTACACTGAACATTGCAAGAAGAGGCGCCTGCCAGACCCGTCTTCTTAGCAGTTGGGCAAGCAATACCACAAACAAGTATCCAAACATTGTAACAGGCCAGGGCAACCCAGAAACAAAAGATACCATAACTCCACCTAAAATGGCCCACAACCAGGCAGATGAAGCCTCAGCTTTCAACGCCCAGGCAGCCAAAATCACCAGCATCAAATCAGCATAGCCTGCCAGGAGCGTCATATGGCTAATTACCGCTGACTGCACAATAACAACCAGTGCAAGCAACGGAAAGGCGATCAAGTTGCGAAACATAATTAGGGATTTGTAATAGGAATTAAAGGCTCAACATCGACTGGCCTGAAGTTCGTTATGACCAGCACAATCTCAAGGCGAGCAAAATCTACTGCTGGTTGAAGTGCAGCTTGCTGAAACAACTCAAAGTCAAGTTTGCGAACGTTCAATACCTGTCCAATGATCAGATCAGGAGGATAGCCTCCTCCCAATCCAGATGTCAATACAACGTCGCCAGCCTCCACGGTCACATCCTGGGAAATCATGTCCAGCGACAAATCGCCGGTCACCGAGCCAACGAGAACCGCATCCGTATCCGCGTTTTGTAAGCGAACATTGATTGCTGACCCAGGGTCTGTCACCAGTTGCACGCGAGCAGCATCGGCAACAACAGCATCCACGCGACCGATCAGGCCTTGATTGGTAACAACAGGCATACCACGAAGGATGCCATCGTTCGAACCGCGATTGATAATAATATAGTGGAGAAATGGGCTTGGATCTCGACCTACAACCGCAGCTCCTTTATAGGTGCTCTCAGGACTAGCGCGCATAAAATCCACCAATGCGGCCAAAATATCTCTCTCATCTACCTTCTGCTGCAATTCAATTACTTGACCTTGCAATCGTGAGACCTCAGACTCGAGTTCAGCATTCCGTTGACGCAAAGTAGCGATATCGCGCGGTGCGGCAAGAAAGTCCTGAATTGCTGTATATCTTGTAGAAAGCCAGGTTTGAATCCCAACCAATGAACTGCCCAATCCGCGAGAAGCGCCACCTAAATACCCACCGAATGCTAAAAAAAGTATCCCGCCTACAATCAAAAAGATAATCGTCGTTTGAAGATAACGACCGAACAAATTTCTCATTTTAAAATACGGTAACCAGATTAGACAGATTCCAAATACAATTACACGCTATGGCGCGTACTACCACGCTCGAGTCCAACCAACAACCGACTTAACCTTTCAAAGTCATCAAAAATCATTCCCGCGCCACGCGCCACACAAGACAGTGGATCTTCAGCAACCCAAACGCGTAATTTCAATTCATCCGATAAGCGATCAGCAAGCCCATGCAACATTGCACCGCCACCCGCAAGACAGATGCCAATGTCCATTAGATCAGAAACAATTTCTGGGGGGATTTCATCCAAAGCGTCACGGATCGTATCGACAATCACTTGCACTGCCCCTGAAAGCGCCTCGCGAATTTCGACCGAGGATACTTCAATTGTCTCCGGCAAACCTGTGACAAGGTTGCGTCCGCGGACTTCCATTGTCTTCTCAGTGGGCAGCGGGAAGGCAGAGCCAATGTTCCATTTGACTTGTTCCGCCACTCCCTGCCCAATCAACAGGTTGTATTTATTCCGCAGGTATTGAACTATATCTTCGTCCATTTCATCACCCGCAACTCGCAGAGAGCGGGAAGCTACGACTCCACTCATAGACAAAACCGCTACTTCCGTCGTGCCACCGCCGATATCAACCACCATGCTACCATGGATTTCTCCAATGGGCAGGCCTGCCCCCAACGCTGCTGCGATTGGCTCTTCCAAGAGAAAAGTCTGACGGGCCCCAGCTGCCATGGTTGCGTCATATACTGCCCGTTTTTCCACTTCGGTAACGCCGGTAGGAATACCGATTATGATGCGCGGACGTGGCAATGGGACGACACTCTGCTCGTGAACTTTGCCAATAAAATATTCCAACATGATTTGCGTAACATCAAACTCAGAAATCACACCATCGCGAAGAGGACGGACCACCATAACATTGCCTGGGGTTCGCCCAACCATCTCTTTTGCTTCCAGCCCAATGGCAAGCGGCTGGCGCAATTTTTTATCAATCGTGACCCAAGAGGGCTCGTTAATCACAATACCCTTGCCACGAACATTGACAAGGGTGTTTGCTGTACCAAGATCAATGGCAATGTCCAGAGAAAACAGGCCCAAAAGCCAGTTGATGGGGTTAAAGGCCAATGCAGGCTCCTCAATGTGTTTTCCTAACCAAAATTATTATACCATGTGAAGATTTTGATAACACCTGAAACTCTGTTGGCAGAGTGGGGTTACAACAAACGTCAAAACTCTATTCCAAAAGCTCCGCGGGAGGAGATATGTCCAAAATTGCAATCGTAACCGATAGCACCGCCTATATACCGTCCGATCTGATCCAAAAACACAACCTGACGGTCACGCCACAGGTGTTGATTTGGGGGGAAGAAACCTTTCAGGACGGGGTCGATATTCAACCGGATGAATTTTATGCCCGGCTCAAAACTGCCAAAGTGATGCCTACCACATCGCAAGTTACACCCATTACCATGAAAACAACCTTCGAGGGTCTTATCGAAAAGGGCTACGATGTGTTGGGGATTTTCCTTTCAGCCAAGCTTTCCGGTACCATCCAATCTGTCGTCCAGGCAAAGGAAATGATGGATAAGGCCGGAGAAAAAGTAAAGTTTGTGGATTCCTATTCGACATCGATGGCTATGGGCTTCCAGGTGATAACGGTCGCGCGCGCGGTCGAAGACGGGGCTAATCTGGCCGAGGCAGTTGCCCTGGCTGAAAAAGCTCGCGAACACACCGGCGTCTACTTCGCCGTGGACACGCTCGAGTTCCTGCACCGTGGTGGGCGTATCGGCGGTGCGCAGCGTTTCCTGGGCACCGCATTAAACATGAAACCGGTTCTTGCAGTCATAGACGGGCGCGTCGAAGCCGTGGAACGCAT
>CAZLOC010000003.1:13117-43744 GCA_964560935.1 uncultured Anaerolineaceae bacterium
ACAAAGAGCAAGGCGCTGGAGCGTGTGCTCGAATTGGTGATGGAGCAGACAAAAGGTAAAACGCCCATCCGCCTGGCGACGCTGCACGCCGCTGCCGAAGGGGAGGCACGCACGTTGCTCGACAAAGCCTCCAAAGAAATGAACGCCATAGAAAGCATTATGTCTGCGGTCAGCCCGGTGGTCGGCACCCACGCCGGGCCCGGTACGGTTGGCTTGGCCTACATGGCCGGGATGTAGCACCCACATTACCTACCCACCCCTTCCAGATTGGAAGGGGCTTTTTTTGCACCATTTCAGACCCATACGCATCTAAGGGTTATGAACAAAACACAATTCTTAGAAAAAGCAAAAACTTCCGGAAAACCAATCGTTGTTGATTTCTGGGCGCCCTGGTGCGCGCCTTGCCGTATGACCAAGCCCGTGCTCGAAAAGCTGGCCGGGGAATATCAGGACAAAGTGGATTTCTGGCCGATCAACTCCGATGAGCACCAGGGACTATTGCAGGAACTAAAAATCTACGGCATCCCAACTGTCCTGCTCGTCCAGGATGGAGAAGTCGCAGGCAGGTATACAGGCGCGCAACGAGAAGACGCCTACCGCCAGATGTTCGCAGCGTTGGCAAACGGAGGGACGCTCCAGATTCTCATCTCGCCCATCGACCGGCTGCTGCGCCTGGGCATCGGCACAGCCACCGTCATTTTCGCGCTCCAAGCCTCGACCTGGTGGCTGCTCCCGCTTGGACTGCTGATCCTGTTCAGCGGGGTTTACGACCGCTGTCCCATCTGGAAAGCCATCACCGGTTATTTCAAGAAAATCAAGAAGACATCCTGACGGGTGTCTTCTTGATGGAGCGGGTATAATTCGGCATCATGACGCTTAATACGCCCCTCGTGATCGGGATCGCAGGCGGCTCTGGTTCCGGCAAAACCACCGTGGCCCAGGAGATCCTGCAACGCGTCGGCCCGGACCGCATTGCCTACATTCAGCACGACTCGTACTACAAAGACCTGACCGGCCTGCCACCGACGCAACGCACCGAAGTCAACTTCGACCACCCCAATTCCCTGGAAACCGAATTGCTGATCTCGCACATCGAGCAACTGAAAAGCGGGCGCTCGATCGATGTGCCGGTCTACGATTTCTCAACCGACAGCCGCACAGACAAGACCTTCAAAGTCAATCCGCGGGGCGTGGTCATTGTGGAGGGCATTTTGATTTTCGTCGATCCGACCTTGCGTTCCCTGTTCGATGTGAAGCTGTTCGTCGATACGGATGCAGATGTCCGCCTGATCCGGCGTCTGCAACGCGATATAACGGAACGCGGCCGAACGGTAGAAAGCGTCATTAAACGCTATCAGGCTACGGTCCGCCCGATGCACCTGGAGTTTGTCGAACCGTCCAAGCGCTATGCCGATGTCATCATCCCGGAGGGAGGCTTCAACACAGCCGCTCTCGATATGGTCGTCGCGCGCATCGAGTCGTTGCTCAGTTGAAAACAAACAAGAACGCGAAGGGCGCCGAGGTTCTTAATTTATTATCGCCAAGGGGTCTTAGCGATCTTGGCTTCTGAGTCCCTAGAATGGGGATGGCGGTTCAACTGCGTAAGTCCACACCAAACATTTTTAGGAGTTGAAATGACAAATAAATGGAATACCCCACCCGCAATGGAAATCGACCCAAAGAAAGCGTATACGGCCCGTATGGAAACCGACAAGGGCGAAATGGTAATCGAACTCTTTGCCGCCAAAGCGCCCAAAACTGTCAATAATTTTGTCTTCCTTGCCCGTCAGGGTTTCTATGAAAACGTGATATTTCACCGCGTGATTGCCAATTTCATGGTGCAGGGCGGCGACCCAACCGGCACAGGCACGGGCGGCCCCGGATATAAATTCCAGGATGAGTTCGACCCCAACCTGAAACACGACAAGCCCGGCGTGCTCTCCATGGCCAATGCCGGACCGAACACAAACGGCTCGCAGTTCTTCATCACGCACGTCCCCACGCCCTGGTTGGACGGCAAACACAGCGTGTTTGGCCAGGTCAGTGAAGGCATGGATGTGCTTATGTCTATCCCTCCTCGCGATCCGATGCAGCCGGAATCGCCCGGCGTCAAAATCCTGAAAGTAAGCATTGAAGAAAGCGCCTGAAAAAAAACAAAACGACAAACCATCAAAGCGCTCCGGCGCTTTGACCAATCTCCTGCGCATTCTTGCCCTGCTGGCGGTGGTTGCTATTACGGTTTACATATATAGCATCCGCGATCGCGTCGAAGAGTTTGCCGCCTATGGGTATCCAGGCATCTTCCTGGTCGCTTTGATGGCGAACGCCACCGTCTTTCTGCCTGCGCCGGGAGTAGCAGTCGTTTTTGCCATGGGCAGCATTTTCAATCCACTGGGAGTGGCACTGGCCGCCGGGACCGGTGGCGCGCTCGGTGAGCTTTCCGGTTATCTGGTCGGGTTCAGCGGCCAGGCTGTCATCGAAAACACGAACGCATATGATCGCATCCATCCCTGGGTAGTGAAATATGGGAGTTGGGCAATCCTTGTGCTCTCTGCCGTTCCGAATCCCTTCTTCGATATTGCCGGCGTGGCCGCGGGCATTGCCAAGATGTCCCTCCGTCGATTCCTGGTTGCCTGCTGGATTGGTCAGCTCATCAAAATGGCCATGTTCGCTTACGCAGGTTTTTATTCGCTCGACTGGTTGCTGAACAAATTCTAATGGACATATCCAAATGACAGATTACCAACGCTACGACACCTATCTCGAGAACAACCTGGATGCCAGCATCCGGGAGCTCTCGCAGCTTGTATCCCAGCCATCGGTCGGCGCGCAGGATTGGGGGCTGAAAGAGTGCGCGACCCTGGTCGGCCAGATGCTGGAAAAGCGCGGCTTCACGGTACAAATCCTGGCCACTGATGGCGCACCGGTCATCTACGCCGAACGAAAAGGGGCGAGCAACAAAACGCTGCTGTTCTACAACCACTATGATGTTCAGCCCCCCGAACCGCTTGAGCTTTGGGAGAGTCCGCCTTTCGAGCCGGAAGTACGCGATGGCAAATTATATGGCCGTGGTGTGAGCGACGACAAAGGCCACATCGTCGCCCGTTTGTTTGCACTGGACGCCCTGCTTGAATCCGATGGAGAGTTGCCCTGCAATATCAAGTTTGTCATCGAGGGCGAGGAAGAAACTGCCAGCGTGCACCTGCATCAATTTGTCCTGGACCATAAAGAACGCTTGGCTGCCGATGCCTGCATCTGGGAGTTTGGCGGCGTTGACCAAAACGAAATGCCCATCCAATATCTTGGCCTGCGCGGCATTTGCTATGTCGAACTCTCTGCAGAATCGCTTTCCACCGACGTGCATTCCGGCCTGGGCGGCTCCATTTTTCCCAACGCCGCCTGGCGCTTGACCTGGGCGCTTAACACGCTCAAAGGACTTGATGAGAGAATCCGTATCCCCGGTTTTTACGACAACGTCAAACCGCCCACAGCCCGCGACCGCGAACTGCTGGCGGCCCTCCCGGACGTGGCTTCCGAATACAAATCCCGCTACGGCGTCAAAGAATTCGTCAAGGGGTTGACCGGCGGCACGGACCTTAAGGTCGAGGAGATTTTCTCGCCCACCTGCACCATTTGTGGACTGACTTCGGGCTACCAGGGCCCTGGCACCAAAACGGTTCAGCCTGCCCGCGCTTCCGCTAAAGTCGACTTCCGCCTCGTCCCGGACCAGACGCCTGCTGAGGTGCTCGAAAAGCTGCGCGCCCACCTCGACGCCGAAGGCTTTAGCGACGTGCAAATCGACTTCCTGGGCGGCGAGCCGCCTGCCCGCACTGACCCAGACAATCCCTTTGTCAATATCGTGGTCGACACCGCCAAAGATGTTTATGGCATTCCCATGCAAAAAGTCCCCATGACCGGCGGCTCCGGGCCGAACTATCCTTTCGTGCACGACCTTGGTCTACCCGTCGCGACCGCAGGCCTGGGATATCCCGATACTCGTGCGCATGCGCCCAACGAAAACATTCGCCTTGATCTATATCTAAAGCA
The DNA here is from genome assembly GCA_964560935.1 of uncultured Anaerolineaceae bacterium. GTDB lineage: Bacteria > Chloroflexota > Anaerolineae > Anaerolineales > Villigracilaceae > JAABUE01. The sequence continues at coordinate 17,165 of CAZLOC010000003.1, forward strand.
CGCGAAACACATGGTGCGCGTTCTTCGCAAGTTTGCAAAATAAGTTCATGCAACGCTGGTTTCGATTTCACCGCGACCTTGGTCTGCAGCTTTTAACGCTCTATCTGCTGCTCATCATCCCGTTTCTGGCAACCTTATGGTTCTTTGATACGGTGGTCGGTGAACGCATTCAAAATGATGTTGCTGCAAATGACCTGTCCCTGGCGCGCGCCATCGCCCAGGAAACTGAACTGTCGATCAGCAATGCGCTCAAAGCCGTAGAGGAGCTGGCAAAATATCCAGGCGTGATTGCTGCAAACCCAACTGCCATGGAAAATTCATTCAGCATCCTCCTGAGGACGCGCCCGGATGTCAATCTGGTCTACCGGCTTGATCCAGACGGCGTCATGCTCTACCATTATCCTGTTGGGCCGGGCTCTACGGTTGGTATCGACTTTTCTTTTAGAGATTACTATCTAAGGGCGCTCGAATCGACACAACCGCTTGTATCCCAGGGGCGCATCTCCCCAACGACTGAACAAGCCGTTGCGACCGCCGTTATGCCTATCTGGTCAGCAGATGGAAGTTTTCTCGGATTGGTAGGAACGAATATCAGGCTGGAAAGCTTGAGCAACACCCTTTCTGCAATCGTCTCGGAACATCAGGCCGAAGAAGGCTTGCAACTTGCCATCCTGGATTCGAGCGCACAGATCATCGCCTACCCTGATCCTAACCTGCTCTTACAACCGGCAAGCGTTTTGATGCCGGATAGTTATGGGCACGTTCTGGCCGGGGAAAGCGGCACGGTCACAGGGACAGATCCAAGTCATGAAGAACGACTCTATACGTACGCTCCTATCCCGGAGATTGGCTGGGGTGTGATCATCAGCCGTCCAACGGCAACCGCCTTTTCTACGCAAATCTTTCTACGGCGTATCGTAATCGTCGCAGCTGCAACATTTGTTTTGATCGGCCTGTTCTTCTGGAGAATGCTAATCCTGCGGGTGATATCACCGATCGAACGGCTCGCACCCACCAGCGAGGCCATCGGCCTGAATAAGCCTATCAGGCCAGAAGAACGCGAGATACTCGAAGCCCAAGCCAGGCGAAGCGACCAGGTCGGTCACCTGACTCGTTCCATTCTCAAGCTGGAGGAATTGATCGCAGACCGCATGAAAGAGCAGGCTACATTGCTGGAGACCAGCACCGCCGTTGTTTCATCCCTCGACCTGCGGACCGTGCTCGACCGCATTCTCGAGCAGGCCAGCCGCCTGCTGGATGTTCGCATGAGCGCCATTATTGCATTGGACGAAAAGGCCGGTGTATTTCGTATCCGGGCCAGCCGCGGCTTGTCCGGTCAATTTGCTGAGCAATTGACCATCCAGCCAACCGAGCCAAGCTCGGTCACAATGCGCGCGCTTCACTCAAGGGAACCAATCCAGGTCAGTGACACCGAAACCGATCCTTCGTTTACACCGCAGCGGCCTCGGGCAAGAGCGGAAGGTTACAGGGCGATTTTAGCCGTGCCGCTGAATACCCAATACGCCCCTCCCACTGCCCTGTTGGTTTTCCATCCGAAGCCGCACGAGTTCTCTTATAACGAAATCCAGTTGCTCTCGAACTTTGCCAACCAGGCTACCATGGCGCTCGAAAATGCTGTGCTCTACGAAAGAAGCGACATGCGCCTGAAAGAGCAGACCCGCCGACTGGAAGCCTTGATCCAATCCCTGCAAGACGGATTGATTTTGAGCAATTTGTCAGGGGCTGTTGTCTACGCCAATCGGCGTATCGGCGAACTTGCCGATCTACCTCCCGAAGCGCTGTCCGGAGCGCCAATAGACCGGGTTCTGTCTCGTATCCTTGACAAAGCGTCAGACGCAGATAGCATCCGCAAAGAGGTAAACAGCTTACTTGAACGCAAAAGCAACCAACGCGTAGAATTGTCTCTCCTCGTGCTGGGCCGGACAGTACACCTGCGCCTTGATACGTTCGATGTGACCGATGCGAACAACATCCCTATCGGACGCGGACTGATCCTGCATGACATCACCTCAGACCATGAACTTGATCGCATGAAATCCAGCCTTGTTTCCACAGTTTCCCATGAACTTCGCACACCATTAGCCGCAATTAAGGGATATGCAACGACGTTGCTGGCAGACGACGTGGAATGGGATCGGGAATCGCAGCGGGAATTCCTGTCTATAATTTCAGACGAATCAGACCGCCTGTCAAACCTGGTCAACAACCTGTTAGATTTATCGCGCATTGAAGCTGGTTCTCTCATGCTATCCAGAGATGAATGCGACCTTGATGAAATTATCCAGCGGGCAGCCAAGCAAGCGCAATTGCAACCGGGAAACAGGTTCGAGGTCCAGGTAGAAGCGAATTTGCCCAAATTATTTGCCGACCGCCCTCGACTGGAAACTGTCTTGAGAAATTTGATCGAGAATTCCGTAAAATATGCCGGGGAACACGCCACTATTCACATCGACGTCAAGAGTCAAAGCGAGAACATAATTTTCCGTGTCAGCGATGACGGTCCGGGCATTCCGGAAGAGGAAAGCCAGCGCATTTTCGAGAGCTATTACCAGGTGAACACTGACCTGGCGCGCATTTCCAGCGGAGCCGGGCTTGGCCTGGCCATTTGCCAGGGATTGATACGCGCGCACGGCGGCGAGATCTGGGTCGAGAACCAAAAACGAGGCGCCTGCATCGTTTTTTCCATCCCGTTATCTACACAGGCCGGCAATGTAAAACCATACGATTCAATAAAGGCAGCTCAGAAATGAACAATCCGATCGTTCTCGTGGTTGATGACGAAAAATCCCTGCGCGATTTTGTTCGCAAAAATTTAGAGGTTCGCAATTACAAGGTGCTGACCGCTTCGAATGGGTTAGAAGCGCTGGCGCTTTTCAATACCGAGAGAATCGATCTGGTCATACTTGATATCATGATGCCCCACCTGGACGGATTGGAAACCACACGGCGCATCCGCCAGACCTCGATCGTGCCTATCCTGGTTTTGACTGCATTAGGCGAGGAAACTGACAAGATCCGCGCCTTTGACTATGGCGCAGATGATTACCTGACCAAGCCATTTGGGGTTGGCGAGCTACTTGGACGCATTAAGGCGGTCTTGCGACGCGCACGCTGGTCAGAGCCTAGCACACTGGACGAACGCATCGTCCGCGGGGAAATATGTGCCGACCTGGCGCGCCATGAAGTGACGGTACGGAATGAAATCTTGGATCTGACTCCCACTGAGTTCAATCTACTGGTTTACCTGATGAGAAATACCGGAAAGGTATTGCCTCACCGGGCGATCCTGCAACATGTATGGGGACCTGAATACGGGGAAGAAGCTGAGTATTTGCGCGTGTATATTGGCAGACTGCGGCAAAAAATCGAAGTCGACCCCTTACACCCCAAATATCTCTATACAGAACGCGGTGTGGGCTACCGCTTCGACGGCTGATCCCGCTCATTTTAAAGAATTGTAGCGGGATAACCTGTTTTTATAATATATTTACGACAATAACCCCTCTTTTTAGTTAATATTTGTACTAAGCGAATACAATGATCCTAACGAAGGGTCTTTCAAAGACCTTTTGTTGGGAGGTATTGCGTTGAGATCGCAGCCCTCCCCGCAGACCTAATTCCCCTAATCCAAAGGAGGAGTACCTATGAAAGGCAAGAGCTTAAAACTGATTTCCCTGCTAATGGTGGCCAGCTTATTCCTGGCTGCTTGTGGGGGCGGAGCCACTGAAGAGCCTGCGCCCGCTGAACCAGCAGCCCCGGCTGAACCCGCCGAGCCAGCTGCGCCAGAAGCTACCGAAGCGCCCGCCGAACCAATGATGGAAGAACAAACCGTCGTGATCGGTTTTACTTCATCGCTGACCGGTTCGCAGGAAGTATCATCCAAACGCCAGGTGAACGGCTTCAATCTGTGGATGGATCAGGTCAATGAGGCCGGCGGTGTCACGTTGAGTGACGGCACGGTCGTCAAGTTTGCGGCGCAGACATACGACGATGAGTCCAACGCAGAGCGCGTGCAGGAACTGTATACCCGCCTGATCACCGAGGATAATGCTGATTTCCTGATCAGCCCATATTCCTCAGGCTTAACTTCTGCTGCCTCCATCGTGGCCGAACAGAATGGCAAAGTCATGATCACGATCGGCGCAGCGGATGATGACACCTACAAGACTGGCAACACCAGCCTGTTCCAACTGTACACGCCCGCCAGCTTGTATATGTCCAGCACGGTGGATATGCTCAAAGAATTGGATCCCGAAGCCAAGATTGCGCTTGTACACGAAAGCGACAAATTTTCCACAAGTGTGGCAGAGGGCATCAAACCCTACCTGGAAGCAAATGGCTTCGAAATAGTGCTTGAAGAAGGTTATGCTTCAGATACTGCCGACTTTGGTCCAATTGTCAATAAGATTTCTGGCTCTGGAGCGACCGTTCTGCTAGGCGGCGGCCACTACAATGACGGCACTGCCCTGGCCCGCGCGCTCTACGACCGCAATATCGGCTTGAAATTTGTCTACCTGCTGGTAGCCCCCGCTGACACCAAATTCCCCGAATTGGGTGATGCTGCCCTGGGTGTCGCCACTTCCAGCCAATGGGAGCTCGCAGCTACCCATACTGAGGCTGAAGCCGCCAACCTGGGTGTGGAATGGTTCGGGCCATCCGGTGAAGAATTTGCCGCTGCATATGAAGCTGCCTATGGCGATCCTCCCACCTATCACGTTGCTGGTGGCTATGCAGCCGGTTTGGTCTTGCAGAAGGCTATCATGGATGCCGACTCGGTTGACCCCGAAGCCGTCAAAGCCGCGTTGAACGCCATGGACATCATGACCTTCTATGGAGGCACAAAGTTCGACACATCCGAAGAAGCACATGGCTTGCAAATTGCCCACAAGATGGTCGTAGCCCAATGGCAGAAGAACGAAGCCGGCGAATTTGAGCGCGTGATCATCGCTCCCGCTGACGTAGCCACAGCCGACCCGCTCTACGCAACTTCGGCTCCGTAATTTCGTTACATCCATACATCCCCTCAGAGACACTCTGAGGGGATGTATCACTTCTCAATAACCATATGACTGGGAGTTGATATGCAACAATTCAACCTGCTCCTGACTTCCCTTCCTGATGGCATTCTATTGGGGTTCGTGTATGGCGTGGCGGCCATGGGATTGACCCTGATCTGGGGCGTGATGAATGTCATCAATCTGTCGCATGGACCCATCATTGCGCTGGGAATGTTTGGGACTTTTATCCTTTTCATTCAAATGGGCATCAATCCTTATATAGGCCTAGTTCTGATCGCCGCCCTCGGATTGCTGCTGGGTATTTTGATCTATTTCGTTGCGGTACACAGGGTGATCAATGCTCCACACCTGTCATCGCTTCTGGCGACGTTTTCTGTAAACATGATCATTATCGGCATCGGGACCGCTGTATTTACAACCTCGCCTTACAATGTCGATTTCAATATGGGAAGTTTCCGGCTTGGTTCGGCGACAATCCTTGGAACGCGCCTGATCGCGGCATTGATCGCGATCCTGTTTACAGGAGGGCTTTATCTGTTCCTGTACAGAACCCGACCGGGCAAACACATCCGCGCGGTGGCCAACAACCGGGCCGCTGCGGAATTGATGGGCGTACCGTCCACGCGTATTCTGGCGCTCAGCTTCGGGCTTGGAACCATGCTTGCTGCCGTTTCCGGCGCTTTGATCGCCACCTTTTTCCCCTTCAACATCCTGTCGGGCGGCAGCTACGAATTGAAAAGCTTCGTCATTGGTGTGCTGGGCGGGCTGGGCAATCCAATCGGCGCGTTGCTCGGTGGCCTGATCCTGGGTGTGCTCGAAGGCATCATCCCCGCCTTTTTGGAAACTTCCTGGGTGCCGGTAATCGAATTTGCCCTGTTCGTTGTTATCTTGCTGGTCCGGCCAAAGGGACTCTTTGGAGCAAAGCAATGAAAAACTTGCGAAACCATCTTGGTCTTCTCTTACCTTTGCTGGTGGTTGCAGGGATGGTTCTGTGGCCGGTGATCACGGGAAATGTCTCGAACCGTGAAAGCGCTTTCACCATATTGAAAGCAATTGCGCTGGCCTCCAGCCTGAATATTTTGCTCGGCTATACTGGCTATGTCAGTTTCGGTCATATCGTCTTCTACGGTTTTGGTGGCTATGTTGGCCTGTACTTTGTAAACGAGCAAGGCTGGCCCATTTGGGCCGGTTTGCTGGTCGGTGGAATTTCCTCTGGCCTGTTAGCTTTCCTGCTTGGTAAAGCGATATTGCGCCTGCGAGGAGCATATTTCGCACTGGCAACGATTGGCATCAATGAAGCCATGAAGGCCTTCGTCAACAACTTTGACCTGTTTGGCGGCCCAATTGGCATGACATTAAATTTCTCGGTCTACAAGGCCTACGGCGGCGCCGCCCAAGCCCTGGGCATGTCTTTCTACATCATGGCCGGGTTGACCTTCGCAGCGCTCATCGCCAGTCACCTTGTCCGCACCTCAAAGTTTGGGTTGGGCTTGCAAGCAATTCGCGAGAACGAGGATGCTGCCGAAGTGATGGGTGTCGCCGCTCCAGATTCCAAGACCTGGGCATATGTTCTCTCGGCCATCATCCCCGGCATGGTCGGCGTCTTGTTCTTCTTCAAGAATGGCAATGTGGAACCGCACGTTGCTTTCCCGTTACATTCATCCATTGAGTTGCTGGTCATGGTGATGCTGGGCGGTCAGGGCACAGTTCTCGGGCCTATTCTGGGCGCATTTGCCTACCAGGGAATGCGCGGGTATCTTGTAACAAGTGATATCTTCAAAAATATTCAGCTTTCCGTCTCTGGCGTCTTACTCCTGCTCATCGTGCTCTTCATCCCGGCGGGCGCGGTCGGCTGGCTGCGTCAGCGTGCACCGGTGTTTAGGAGGGTACTGGCATGACCGTATTATTATCCGTACAAGGAGTTACCAAACGCTTTGGCGGTTTGCAGGCTTTGACACAAGTTACCTTCGACCTTCCCGAGGGACAGATCCTGGGTTTGATTGGGCCAAACGGCGCAGGCAAAACCACCCTGTTCAACGCGATCAACGGCACCTATCCCCCAGAAGAAGGTCGCATCATCTTCCGCGATAAGGATGTCACCACGCTAAAAACGTATGACCATGCCCGCATGGGGATGGCGCGCACCCACCAGATCGTTCAGCCTTTGAACGAACTAACGGTTCGGGAAAATGTGATGGTTGGCGCCTGCTTCGGAAGGGAGAATCAAAGCCTGAGGCATGCCGCTGACATCGCAGACGAAGTGCTGGAATTCGTCGAATTGAAGGTCCGCGCTGATCAATTGGCAGGCAGCCTCAACGTCGCGCAAAAGAAGCGCCTGGAAATGGCCCGGGCGCTGGCCTCCCGTCCATATCTGTTGTTGCTCGACGAAGTGCTGGCCGGTCTCAATTCATCTGAAATTTCAAATATGGTCGAGACAGTCAAGAAAATCCGGAATCAGGGCATCACGATCATCATGATCGAGCATGTGATGAAGGCTGTCATGAATGTTTCGGATCGTATCCTCGTATTAGACTACGGCGAACAGATTGCAGAAGGCACGCCCGAAGAAATTTCCAAAAACGAAAAAGTCATCGAAGCTTACCTTGGCGATCCAAAACTAGCAGAGAAGCTACTACAGGAGGATTAGATATGGCAATCTTAGAAATCAACGCTGTTGCCTCCGGGTATAGAGAAGTGCAAATCCTGTGGGATTCCAGCCTGACTTTGGAAAAAGGCAAATTAACCTGCCTGGTTGGCGGGAATGGTGTCGGCAAGACTACTTTGTTACGCACTGTAATGGGTCTGATTCGTCCCTGGAAAGGCACCATCTACTTCGAAGGCCAGGATGTCAGCCGCGCGCCAGCCTATACAAAAGCCGAGATGGGATTGGTTTTGGTTCCCGAAGGACGCCAGTTGTTCACCGATATGACCGTTTTTGAAAACCTGGAGATGGGTGCAACCAATAAAAGAGCCACCCCGAAGTTTAGAGAGAACCTTGAACGTGTCTATGAAATGTTCCCCCGCTTACAAGAGCGCCGGGCCCAAAAGGCAGGCACGCTCAGTGGCGGAGAACAGCAAATGCTGGCAGTTGCACGGGGCATCATGGCTGATCCTACTATTCTGATGATCGACGAACTCTCCCTGGGCCTCGCTCCAGTGCTGGTTTTGGCCTTGTTCGATAGTTTGAAGGCGTTGCGCGAACTAGGCATCACAATCTTGCTTGTGGAACAAAACGTGCAAATGGCGCTGGCTATCAGCGACTATGGTTACGTACTGGCAGAAGGAAAGATCGAACTAGAAGGCCCGGCGCGCGAATTAATCAAGAACGAGCATGTCAAAGAAGCCTACCTTGGATTATAGAACGAACATTAAGTAATCTTTTTCATTTCAAATTCGTTATCCTCTTTCGAATAATGTAGGCGTATAATTAGGTTATAAGATTATCGCGAATCGTCGTATACAAGCCGATTCGTCGCACAAGTAAAATGGAGGTTTCAATGTTAGTCGGTGAACGAATGTCTCACCCTATTATCTCGATGGCCCCCGACATGCCCGTGCATGACGCGCTCAATATGTTCAAGCGTGAGCGCATCCGCCGCGCCCCGGTTGTCAAAGAAGGCAAACTGGTCGGCATCGTTTCTGACAAGGATCTGCTCAACGCTTCCCCCTCGCCTGCTTCCAGCCTCAGCGTCTGGGAGATGAACTATCTGCTCAGCAAGATCACCGTGTCAGAAGTCATGACCAAAAAGGTGATCACGGTTGCGGAAGACACACCCATCGAGGAAGCTGCCCGCATTATGGCTGACAATAAAATCGGCGGCTTGCCCGTCATGCGTGATAACCACGTGGTCGGCATCATTACGGAAACTGACCTGTTCAAGATCTTCATTGAATTGATGGGAGCGCGCGAAAAAGGCACCCGTGTTACGGCCTTGATCGAAGAAAAGCCTGGTCAACTTGCAAAGATCACAAAAGCGATTGCGGAAGCCGGCGGCAATTTTGTTGCTTTCGGCCAGTTCTCCGGGGAAGATCCGTCCACACGGCTGGTTACCTTCAAAGTAGCTGGATTGAAGAAAGACGATGTCAAGAAAGCTGTTGCAGAAGTCACCAAGGAAATCTGGGATATTCGTGAGATATAGCAATAAGCTTCGATGAAAAAACGGCCTCAGAAGAGGCCGTTTTTTATTACTTTTGTTTCGATACCAACCTGCGCAATTCAGTGATTTCCTGTGTTGTCAGATAGCGCCATTGCCGGGGCTTTAGATTGTCCAGCCGCAATGTGCCAATTCGTATGCGCAAAATGCGGACAACTGGCAACCCAAGCAAAAAACCGATCTCACGTATCTGGCGTTTTCGTCCCTCTCCCATAATGACCCGAATCCAGGCACCCTTTCCCGAGGTGGACTCAAAGCGTACCTGAGCGGGCGCAGTGCGGTGACCATCTTCCAGCACGACTCCGCGCGCCCAGGCCTGCAACTGTTTGTCATCCGGGCGACGCGCCAGGAGCACACGATACTCCTTTTCGTGCCCGTAACGCGGATGCGTCAGCTTGTTGGCCAGATCGCCATCGTTGGTCATCAGGATCAGGCCTTCGCTGTCAAAGTCCAGGCGGCCCACCGGATATAAACGCTCTGGCAAATCAACCAGGTCGCGGACCGTTTTTCGGTTGTCCCCCGGCTCCGCCGTTACAGTCGACAAGACATTGCGCGGCTTGTGCAGGGCTACATAAACGTATTCCACGTTGGCCGCCACAGGCCTGCCATCCAACGTGATCTTATCTTTGGCGGCATCTGCCTTTTGTCCCAACTTCGCCACCTGCCCGTTGACACGCACACGCCCTGCTTCGATGTACTGTTCACACGAACGGCGGGAACCATACCCGGCCTGCGCCAATATTTTCTGTAGTCGCTCTTCCATCGGGGATGATTATACTCGTATCCCGCAACGTCTACACAATCTCAGCCTGCGCCAGATTGAGCTTGTCGCATCGTCCCTAACGGAGTAACCTTGCAGAAGGAACGGCGACGCAAACCGCGTCACCAAACTGTATGATGATGGCAGCAGTACCACACTGACCCGCCATTACACTTCGACTTACCCTGCGGGTACGATGTCGCTCAGTGTAGCCCTCGGTGGTGCGCACTGGACAGCAACGGAACAATTCGCAAATATTATTCCCTACGTTCCTGGCAAGACAACCTACCCCTTCAATAGCGCCATATCCCCCTCGCCGTTCCCTACCCGCTCCAAGGGTGGCAACTCGTTCAGGGAGTTCAACCCGAAGTGCCCCAGGAACTCCGGCGTGGTGCTGTATAAGATCGGTCGTCCCGGGCCTTCCGCGCGGCCGCCTTCCTGGATCAGTCCCTTGCTCAGCAGGCTGCGCATGACGCCATCGCTGTTCACGCCGCGGATCGAGTCCACCTGCGGGCGCGTGACCGGCTGCTGGTAAGCGATGATTGCCAGCGTCTCCAGCGCGGCGCGGCTCAGGTGGCTTGCCGCTTCCAAGCCCAGGAAGCGCTCGATCGCTTCGGCAGCCTCGGGGGCGGTCGTCAGTTGCACCCGTCCGCTGTGTCGTTGCAGGCGCAGGCCACGGATGCGGAGCGAGGCGTCCAGTTCATCCAGCGCGAGGGACACTTCCGCGTTGGTCGTCTCCAATGCGGCCGCCAGCTGTCCCGGCGTTACCGGCTCGGCGGCCACGAACAACAACGACTCGATCTGCGCGGCCAACGCTAATCCCGGAAGATTTTCAGATTCGCTCATGCTATAATAGCTCCCTGTAAAAAATCCATTTACAAAAGAAGTACAATGACTCGAAACCGTATCCTGCTCGCTCTCACTGCCTTGCTGCTCGCCACCCTGGCCTGCTCGATCTTCGTCGGCGGGCCGGAGTATCCCGAAGGCGCCATCCCGGTCTCGGCCGAGGCGGTGGAAAGCCTGAAATCACAGATCGAAGCCGCCATGCTGGCCGGCGCGCAGACTGGCACGATCACGCTGCTAATTACCCAGGAGCAGATCACTTCCTACATCGCCTTCAAAATGGCTGCCCAGCAGAACCCGGCCTTCCACGATCCGCAGGTCTATTTGTGGGATGGCCAGATGCAAATCTACGGCAAGGTCGAGCGCGGCTACTTGAACGCCAATGTGCTGGTCAGGTTGAATGTGGGCGTGGACGAGGCCGGCCAGCCAAAGATCGAAATCGCTTCGGCCGACTTCGGTCCCTTCCCCGCCCCGGACGGGCTGACACACAGCATGACCGCCGTCATGACCGAGGCCTTTACCGGCTCGCTTGGCCCGATCGCCACCGGCTTTCGCCTGGAAAGCATCGACATCGCAAACGGACTGATGACGATCACCGGCCGCGTCAAATAGCGGCTGGATTATACCAGAGCACCCCCTTAGACATGTTCCCGCGCTTCAATCCTTCGACTACGCTCAGGACAGGCTTCAACCTGCTTGCCGTCATTTTGGCCGTTTCTCTCCTGGTGGCGGGATGCCGCTCCCCGCAGCTCGGACAGGAGCAGATCAGCGTCCGGGTCGTCGCGGACGGAAAGACTCAGCCGGTGGAGGTCCAGGCCGGCAGCACCGTCGGTCAGGCGCTGGAAGCGGCCGGGCTGCGGGTCAGCAACCTGGACAAGAGCGACCCGCCCGCCTACACGGTCTTGAGCGACGGCGACGAAATCCAGCTGACGCGCGTGCGCGAAGAGTTCATCACCGAAGAAGTGACCATCCCCTTCGAGGGGCAGATCGCCCGCAACGAATCGCTGCCCGAAGGCGAGACCCGCCTGGTACAGCCCGGCCTCAACGGCCTGCAAGAACGGACCTACCGCATCCTGCTGGAAGACGGCCAGGAAGTCAACCGCACGGTGGTTAAAACCGTGACATTACAAGAAGCCGTCCCGGAGATCGTCATGGTCGGTGCGCAATCCGCGTATGCGCCGCTGGTCATCCCCGGCAAACTGGTTTACCTGGCAGGCGGCAACGCCTGGCTGATGGAAGGCACGACCGCCAACCGCCGCGCGCTGGTCCCCTCCGGCGACCTGGATGGTCGCATCTTCTCCGTCTCGCCGGATGGCCGCTGGCTGCTCTTCTCCCGCAAATCGGACAAATCACCGGATGTGGAAATCAACACGCTCTGGGCCGTCAGCCTGTCACGCGAGAACGCCTCCCCGTTCAGCCTGGGCATAAAAAACGTGGTCCATTCGGCCATCTGGACGCCCAGTTCCGCCAACGTAGCCTACACCACGGTCGAACCCCGCTCCACCGCGCCCGGCTGGCAGGCCAACAACGACATCTACAAAATCGTTATTGGCAATGGTTGGGCAGGCACGCCACAGCGCGTCCTGGAAGCCAACAGCGGCGGCGTCTATGGCTGGTGGGGTCTGGAGCTGCACTACTCGCCGGAAGGCATCCTAAGCTATGCGCGCGCGGACGAAGTCGGCACGGTGGACCAGCAGGAAGGCGAACTCAGGCCCCTGCTGGAGATCACGCCCCTGCAAACCCACAGCGACTGGGCCTGGGTGCCCGGCATGGCCTGGGGCGCGGATAGCCAGACCTTGTACGTTGTCACGCACGCTCCGCCGCCCAACCTGGTCAACCCGGAAGAGTCGCCCTTCTTCGACCTGACTGCTACCTCCACGGCCAACAAAGCCACCATGCGCATTGTCCAGCAGACTGGCATGTTTGCTTACCCGTCCGCTTCCGCCTTGCGCCCCAGCGGGGAGGAGAATTCCTATCAGGTCGCTTTCCTGCAGGCCATCTTCCCCGAGCAGAGCGAAACCAGCCGCTACCGCGTGGTCGTCATGGACCGCGACGGCTCGAACCAGCGCGCTATCTTCCCCCCGGCGGACGCGCCCGGCCTGGAGCCTCAGTCACCGGTCTGGGCTCCACAACCGCTCGAAGGGCAGGCCGGGGATTTCCTGGCGCTGGTCTACCAGGGCAACTTGTGGCTGGTGGATTCAGGCAGCGGGCAAGCTTTCCAGGTCACCGGTGACGGGCTCATCGGCCGGGTAGATTGGAAGTAATGCATCTGACATTTGTATCAGGGAAAGAAGTAATCCATGAATGATGAATATTTTGATAATCTTTTATCGACGATGTTTCAACAAGCGCAGGCCCAATTTGGAGACGCAGTCAAATCTCATTGGTTCAATCGCAGTGAAATTTGCCCCGGTTGTGGTGATGAAGTCGACGCGATGAAATTCAAGGGAAAGGATGCGTTATCGCTGAATGCTTTCATTTATCGGGAGCGCGGCGTCTTGATCGGTTATCTGCTTTGCGGGCGTTGTGCAGGAAAAATCATGGGCGATGCGCAAAAGAACCCCTATAAGGAAACTGCGCTGCACTCGAAGATCGAGAAGAATCTGACCGAAGCCTATAAGCAGTATATTCGCAGGCTGGATGCTTGAAGCATAAGAATAATCTGCTAAATCCAGGTAATCTGTGGATAAACTACACTAGAAACGAAAGAACAAAAATAACCCAAAATTAATCGAGGTAGTATGAGAATTTTGATCACCGGAGCCGCGGGTTTCCTGGGCTCCCACCTGTGTGACCGCTTGTTAGGGGAGGGTCACCAGGTCATCGGCATGGACAATTTCATCACAGGCAGTCCAGACAATATCGCTCATCTGGCGGGGGATGAAAATTTCAGCTTCTACAAGCATGATGTATCCAATTACATCTACATCCCGGGAAAAGTCGACGCGGTTCTTCATTTCGCTTCCCCGGCCAGCCCAGACCCCAAGTCACCGGTCGGTTATTTCAACCTGCCCATCCAAACGATGAAAGCCGGCGCGCTGGGCACACATCACACACTGGGCGTAGCCAAAGCCAACCAGGCTAAATACTTACTGGCTTCCACCAGCGAGATCTATGGGGATCCGCTCGTCCACCCTCAAAGGGAAGACTACCCCGGCAATGTCGACCCGACTGGGGAGCGCGCCGTATACGACGAAGCCAAACGCTTTGCCGAGTCGCTGACCATGGCTTATCACCGCACCCACAAGGTCGATACGCGCATCGTGCGCATTTTCAACACCTACGGTCCGCGTATGGACCTGGAAGATGGCCGCGCGCTGCCCAACTTCCTGAAACAGGCGCTGCTCGGCCAACCGCTCACCCTGTATGGCGATGGCAGCCAGACCCGCAGTTTCTGCTACGTGGATGACCTGATCGAAGGCATCATCCGCCTGCTCAATTCGGATGAGCATCTGCCTGTCAATATCGGCAATCCGCACGAGATGAGCGTCCTGCAATTTGCCGAGGCCATCAACGAACTCACCGGCAACAAAGCCGGCGTCACTTACCTGCCGGACGACCGTTCCGCGCGCGATCCCCAGCGCCGCCAGCCGGATATCACGCGCGCACGGGCCATCCTTGGCTGGGAACCCAAATATAGCCTGGAAGATGGTATCAAGAAAACGATCCCTTACTTCAAGGGGAAACTAGGACTGGCATGATCCTGCTGAAGGACGTCAAAGAACGCGAACGCTTCCTGAAATTCGCCGTCGTCGGCGTCATCGGTGCGGTGATCGACTTCGGGATGATGAACCTGCTCACGCAAACGGCGGGCATGACCCTCGTCCTAGCTGGAACGATTTCCTTCATCTGCGCGGTGACCAGCAACTTCATCTGGAACCGCTACTGGACGTATCCCGATTCGCGCTCCCGTCCGATTGGGCGCCAGCTAATTATGTTTTTTGCGGTGAACATTGCCGGGGTTGCCATCCGTATCCCCATCCTGCATTTTGTCGAACCCCCTTTGATCGACCTGCTCGAAAGCATGCACCTGAGCGGCTCGTTATCGTCTGAGTTCCTGGCAAAGAATCTCACCCTGGCTCTGGCGGTCGGAATTGTAATGCTTTGGAACTTTTTCGTGAACCGCTATTGGACTTATAATGATGTAGATTGATTTTATTTTCATTATGAGGCTGGCAACATGAATTCTTCCGCTCGAAAACTCATTCCGTTATATACAAGCAAAGGAGATGTGGAAGCCTTTCTCGTGTATCCTTACATTTACAATCGCACCGGTGATTGGATCGGTTTTGTGACGCCAAAACGTGAAGTCTACTCTGTGATTGGGAATTATGTAGGGATGCTTTCTGATGACTTCCGCATTATCGGCAGACGGGCCACCAATACGTTCAAACCGCGCCTCCAGCCGCCTCCGGCTCCCGGCAAAGTCTATCCCCCGGCCACGGTCCCGTTGGCGCCGATGATGCGCGAGTTGACCCACAGCCAAATCGACATATTGCTTGATGAACCGGAGCGCCTGCACACAGTCGACAGCGGCGAATTCCGCGATGACATGGACTGACATGCCAGGTGAGCCGAAAGCCAAATCGATCCGCGCTTCACAGATCAGCATCGCCCAGTTGATGCAGCCTGAGCACGCCAATAACCTGGGCAACGTGCACGGCGGCTGGATCATGAAACTGGTGGACGAAGCCGGCGCCCTGGCCTGCATGCGCCACGCCCAAAGGCGTGTGGTCACTGTAGCCATTGACCAGATGGTCTTCCGGCAACCCATCCGCATCGGCGATCTGGTCATTCTGAACGCCGAGGTGACCTACGCCGGGCGCACCTCCATGGAAGCCGAAGTGCAGGTAACCGCGGAAAACCCTGTCACAGGCGAGCGCACGCATACCAATACGGCCTACCTGGTCTACGTGGCCATGGATGATGACGGTCGACCGGTTCTCGTTCCGCCTTTGTTCGCTGAAACAGAAGGTGAAAAACAGCGCGTGCAAAAAGCCGAGCAGCGGCAGAAACACCGCTTGTCCCAAAAAACATCATGAGCGAAAAGCCTGAAGAGTTCGTGAACGCAGAGAGCGCCCCGGAACAATCCGAACCCAAAGAACCTGTGGCGCACACCTTCCGCACCCTGCGGGAGTTGGTAGACTTTGTCTCCGGCAAGTCCCTGGCCGAGTTGCCACAGGAAGACAGTGGACTGGCCGAACCGTTGCCGTTTCCCTTCCTGGCGATTGTCGCGCAGCGCGAGATGAAACTGGCGCTCATGCTTGGACTGGTGAACCCTAACGTAGGCGGCATCCTGCTCATCGGCCCACGCGGCACGGCCAAGACCACCGCCGTGCGCAGCCTGTTGGATTTGCTTCCGCAAGTGGAGCGCAGCGCCTGCCACTATGGCTGCCTGCCCGAGGACGTGGAGACGGGCGGCATCACCGCCATCTGCCCGGATTGCGCCAGGAAATATGCCGCAGGCGAATCCCTGACCGTCTCCGACCGCGTGCGCCTGGTGGAGCTGCCGCTCAATTCGCGCCTGGAAGATGTGGTTGGCGGCATTGACGAACGCGCGGCGGTGACACACGAGCGCATGCGTGTGCGGCGCGGCATCCTGGCCCAGGCCGACCGCAACCTGCTCTATATAGACGAAGTCAACATGCTGGCAGACGACATCGTGGACGCCATCCTGGATGCCGCCGCGCAGGGTTTCTACACTGTCCGCCGCGGCCCGGTGACAGCCACCTACCGCGCCCGCTTCCTGCTGATCGGCTCGATGAACCCGGAAGAGGGACGCCTGCGCCCCCAAATCCTGGACCGCTTTGGGTTGCGCGTCATCGTGAAGGGATTGGTGGATCAATCCGAACGCCTCGAAGCATATAGAAGGGTGCAGGCCTACCTCACCAATCCACGCCAGATGATCGCCCAGTTCACGGACGAAATCCAGGCCGCCAGCGAAGAGATCCAGGCTGCCCGCCAACGCCTGCGCGAAGTGGCCATCCCAGATAAAGTTGCTAACCCTGCGATCAAACTAGTGCAGAAAATGGGCATCGACTCGCTGCGCGCCGAGATCACCTGGTTCGAATCCGCGCGCGCCTACGTCGCCGCCGATGGACGTATCGAAGCCACATTCGAAGATTTGAAGGCGGTCGCTCCAATGGCGCTGCGCTTGCGCCGCTCACCTTTCATGACCGAGTACATCACCAACCAGCAGGGGGAAGAGGAAGAACTTGGCGCCTTACTAAAATCCCTGGGAAAAAAGCCTGCGAAAAAGAGAATATCCTGACCCTCCTTTATGTCATTCTGCCTGCACCGTGCGCAGGCACGCGTGAGCGACCCTTCGACAAGCTCAGGATAAACTCCGGGAGCGAAGAATCTCGCTTTTAACCGAATTTCTCCATAAGAACCTGAGATTCTTCGCCGCTACGCAGCTCAGAATGACATCTGGGTAGCGGCGGCTGTCTACAATTTCATTTTGAAAAATTGAATAATTTCCGAACGCTCCCCAAATACTTGTAACAATACTGGTTCAGGGTACAATCGAAAAATGCCTTTTTCACAACGTCTGCAACGATTCCTCCAAAACAAAAAATTCCCCATAGTACTTCTGCTGGCTGTAAACCTGATCATTGGTTTGTTAACCTTCCAAGATTACGGCTTTTCGCTCGATGAGCCGCTTTTCTATAGCTATGCCGATGCCATCGGCTATGCCTACTCGCCCGCCGAATGGTTCAGCGGTGATTTTGATATCATCCGCGCTTACGGCGCCAGTCCCGGCGACCACGCCAACCGCGGACCGGCCTACTTGCTCATCGCCAGGCTTCCCGCCCATCTGCTGCAAAGCGTGGGGCTGGATGTGGCTTCCTCCTGGCATCTGGTCAACTTTCTCGCCTTCCAGATCGGGTTGTATTTCTTCTACATATTCTGCCTGCGCTGGATGAGACCCTGGGCGGCCTTCGGCGCAACAGCCTTCATGTCCACGCAGCCCATTCTATGGGAACATGCTTTCATCAACCCGAAAGACCCGTCCTTTTTGGCCTTCTTCCTGATCACGCTGGAATTAGGTTTTCGCATGGCCGAACAGCTGGCTGATCCACAACCCGGTGAGACAAAGCTCCAAACCCTGAACCATATTCTACTGCCCGCCATTCTGCTCGGGTTGACGACCAACATCCGTGTGCTGGGACCGCTGGCGGCGGTATTAGCCGGGCTGTACTTCCTCACACTGCGCAAACCGGCGCGCATTTGGTGGTTCATCCCCTACGGTTTGATTGCCTACGCGGTCATGGTCATCACTTGGCCCGACCTGTGGGAAGCCCCGTTCCGCAATTTCTATTGGACGATCCGCTTCATGTCCGCCAATCCGACCACCTTGCAGGTCTATTTCTACGGCGATCTCTACCCCGCCGACGCGCTGCCCTTGCGCTATCTACCGGCCATGATGCTCTTCACGCTGACCGAACCGGTCTGGCCGCTGGCAGGCCTGGGCTTCGTCATCGCCGCGATCAAGGCTTTCCGAAAGAACATTCAGTGGCAAAGCCTGCTGCCCACGCTCGGCTGGTTTGCCATTCCCTTCTTTTACGTGCTGCTGCGTCGCCCGCCGATGTACGACGGTTTCCGGCATTTCCTGTTCATCCTCCCGCCGCTTTTCGTGCTGGGGGGCATCGCCCTGGATGCGGCTTTCCATTGGGTGCAACGGTCCTGGCTCCAGGCAGCACTCATCCTTGCGCTGCTGCTTCCGGGGCTTATACCGGGTATCCGCTTGCACCCCTATCAATATACCTATTACAATCAATTCGTCGGCGGGACGGGAGAAGCGGCTCAGCGCTTTGAAACCGATTACTGGCTGACCTGTTACAAAGAAGCGGTTGAGCAACTGGAACCTTTTGCCGAAGAACCTATCAACCTGTTCGTAAAACGCGAGTTTTACATCGCCGCCTACTACGCGCCCGAGAACATCGACGTAATGGACTACAAACGGAGTTTGGTCCATGCCGGCGACTACGTGCTGAACCACTCCCGCGCCAACCCCGCCCTGCAACGCTTCAAGGACATCAATCCCTTTTTTTTGCGCGTCGAGCGCGACGGCGCTATTTTCTGTGAAACACAGAGGTACTAAAATGAATCCGACCCACCGCGAACGACTGCAAGCCTGTCTGAACGGCGAGAAACCCGACCGACCGCCCGTGGCCTTGTGGCGGCATTTTCCCGTGGACGACCAGTCAGCGGAGACGCTGGCCGTCGCCACGCTACACTTCCAAAAAACCTACGACTTTGACCTGGTCAAGGTCACGCCTGCTTCATCTTTCTGCCTGAAGGATTGGGGGGTGGAGGATGCCTGGATGGGTGACACGGAAGGGACGCGTCGTTATACAAAGCGTGTGATCCAAAAACCGCAGGATTGGGAGGCCCTGCCTGTCTTAGAACCTTCCGCTCCGCATCTGGCGGGACAACTGGCCTGCCTCCGTCAAATCCGCGCGGAACTCGGCTCCGACACGCCCGTACTGCAAACAGTCTTCAGCCCGCTGGCGCAGGCCAAAAACCTGGTCGGCGGCGAGACGCTCATCGCTCATATCCGCAAATATCCTGAAGCGATAATGAAGGGGCTGGAGACTATCGCCCGGTCCACGCGGCGCTTTGTAGAGGCGGCGCTCGAAACCGGCATCGACGGCGTCTTCTACGCCATCCAGCACGCCCAGGCAGGGCTGCTCACCCTGGATGAATACAAAGCCTTCGGGCTGCCCTTCGACCACAAAACTTTGGAACCTGCAAGCGCTCTGTGGTGTAACCTGTTGCACCTGCACGGCAGTGACGTCTACTTCGAGATCGTCTCGGAGTTCTCCTTCCAGATCGTCAACTGGCACGACCGTGACACGCTCCCTTCATTAGCCGAAGCGTTGCAGACTTCCGAAGTCTCAGCCGGGTTCGCAGTCTGCGGCGGCCTGGGACGCGACACGCTGGTGTACCGGGAGCAGGCTGAAGTCCGGAATGAAGCGCAGGACGCCATCAAACAGACCAAAGGCCAGCGCTTCATCCTGTCCACTGGCTGCGTGGTGCCGGTCATCGCATCCCATGGGAATATCCTGGCAGCCAGGAATAGCCTTGCGAAGGTTTGAAACCTTCGCAAGGATGGAGGCAAAGGGTGAGTCTTAGAGTCATCTCCGGCTCGGCGCGCGGACGCAAGCTGAAGTCCGTGCCCGGCGATACCACCCGCCCGATCACCGACAAGGTGAAGGGTGCCCTGTTCAACATCCTGGCCGGGGACGTAGTGGACTCAACCTGGTGGGACCTGTTTGCCGGGACGGGCGCGGTGGGCATCGAAGCCTTGAGCCGGGGGGCAGCGCTGGTACGCTTTAGTGACCTGAACCGCGCTCCGATTGAAACCATAAAATGGAACCTTGAACATTGTAAGCTTACGGCGCAGGCCGAGATCCGCCGAGGGGATGCCTTCGCCATGCTGGCAGCGCATCCAGACAAACAATTCGAGTTCATTTACATCGCGCCGCCACAATACAAGGAGATGTGGTTGCGCGCGCTGCTGGCGTTGGATGAAAATCCCGGCTGGCTGACAGAGACCGGCTGGGCGGTTGTGCAGATCGATCCGAAAGAGTTTCAGGAATTGGAATTGAACAATCTGGAAGAACTGGATCGAAGGAAATATGGTAGCACCTTGCTCCTGTTTTATGGGGGAAAGGAGAATTGATATGAAACCCTGTCCTTATTGCGCAGAACAAATCCAGGATAACGCCATCAAATGCCGATATTGCGGTGAGTGGTTGGATGGGCGTCCGCGCTCCAGCACTGTTCCAAATGTTGTGTATTCGGCCTACGGCTACGCCTGGAATTATGAATATAAATCCGAGGCCGAGTTGTTCGGTTGGCCGCTCATCCACATTGCCCAGGGTATCAACCCTGAGACCGGCATGCCGCGCGTTGCCAAAGGCGTGATCGCAATTGGCAATATCGCCATCGGCGGATTGGCCATCGGAGGGCTGGCTGCAGGCGGCATTGCGTTGGGCGGTCTGGGTTTTGGGTTATTCGCTCTCGGCGGCCTGTCCGTCGGTATCCTGGCTGCGGCAGGAGGTCTGGCAGTAGGCGGAGCTTTCGCTATCGGCGGCGCGGCCATCTCGCTCATGTACGCCATCGGCGGCCTGGCGCTTGCACCCCACTACATCGGCGGCAACGGCATCGATCCGGAATTCTTGAAATTGCTGGAAAGCTTATTTCCCGGCATCCGGTTTTAGCGGTCACCAAAGCATAAACCATTTCTCAAAGAAACCGGGTTTATTAAACCGCACAAAAGCAAATTGGATAATTTCAGTCATCTTTTCACTAAATCTGTATAGACATTGTAGATAAAAAACGAGCCTTTTCGGGATAGAAACTTATCCCCATTTTTGCTACAATCAAAGCCAAAAGGAGGCACCAGCATGGAAATCAAAACCGTCAAGATCGAAAAACCCGAACCCATCAATTTCATCCTCGGCCAGTCGCATTTCATCAAGACCGTCGAGGATATGCACGAAACGCTGGTCACCGGTGTGCCGGGCATCAAATTCGGCCTGGCTTTTTGCGAGGCTTCCGGCGATTGTCTCGTGCGCTGGAGCGGCACCGACGAAGTCATGATCGAACTGGCCAAGAGCAACGCGCTTGCTATCGGCGCAGGCCATTCATTCATCCTGTTCCTGGCCGAGGGCTTCTACCCCATCAATGTGCTCAATGCCATCAAGATGATCCCCGAAGTGGCTCGTGTCTTCTGCGCCAGCGCCAACCCGACCGAGGTGCTGGTGGCCGAGACCGAGCAGGGTCGCGGCATTCTGGGTGTGGTGGACGGCTTCTCACCCAAGGGCGTAGAAGATGAGAAAGGGCTCAATTGGCGCAAGAGCTTCTTGCGCATGATCGGTTACAAGTTATAGGGAATCTACAGCGCCAATGATGCCAGCTCTTCGCAAAATTTTTATTCCACTTATAGCCTCTATCATTGCTACAGGCGCCTGTCTGGGTGAGTTCGGAATAACAGGACAAACCCTGCCGACACTGGCGCCCACAGTCATGCCCGTCTTCACCGCTACAGCGATTCCGACTATTCCGGCTACAGAGACGAATACGCCAACTTCCACGGTGCTGCCGCCTACCGAGACATCCACGCCGGTCTTCATCCCAAGCCCGAACCCGATCCGTCAAACGTTCGCTGCCGAAGATGGACGCCAGTTGGTCGGCTACTTCTATCCAGCCTGGAAACCGAATGCGCCCGTGGTAGTGCTTATGCACCAGTTCCAGGCGGATCAGGCCATGTGGCAGGCAAGCCCGATCATCAAATGGCTCCAAAATTGGCCTGCTCCCCTCGGCCAGGGTTCTCCTACCCCAAGTGCGGACGGGCTGTTCCCAATCATGCCAGCCGAGCTCTCCTTTGCCGTCTTCACCTTTGACTTTCGCGGCCACGGTGAAAGCCTGCCAGCCGACCTCGGTTCTGACGGTCATCGGGCGCACGCAAAGGAATTTTTGATGGACGCAAGCGCCGCCTATCAAACCGCCCGCCAGATGCCGGGCGTGGACCCTGCCAGAGTCATCGGCCTGGGAACCAGCATCGGCGCAGATGCTGTGGTCGACGTTTGCAACGCGGGCTGTGTCGGCGCCTTTTCGATTTCTCCCGGGAGTTGGTTGGATGTGGAGTACGGCCCGGCGGTTCGAAAGCTCATCGCTGCGGACAAGCCCGTGCGCTGCATGTATGCCGTCAACGATCCGCCTTCGCCCGAAACCTGTCTGAGCATCGCCCCTGGCGACAACTATAAAATATTCGCCTATGGCGGCAAAAAGCACGGCATGACCTTCGTCATCTTTCCGCGCAAAATGGAGGCGGATTTCGGGGCAAACCTGCTCTCGTTTCTCAAGGAGGCCATCCAATGAAAAGTTACGATTATGCCCAACGCAAAGGGATCGAGGATATCTCCTGGGAGCGTTTTGGGGAACTCTACCAGGCTATAGTCGAATGGCTGGGAGATAAGCGCATCGATATCGTCATTGGCATTGCCCGCGCCGGATTGTTCCCGGCCACCGCTGTCGCCTGCGCCTTGCGCCGCGAGTTGTACCCCATCCGTGTGACGCGGCGAGTCAACGACATAGTGCAGTACCAGAGTCCGATCTGGCGGGTGGACGTCCCATCCATGGTGACAGGACAGAGGGTGGCGGTGATCGACGAGATCGTTGATTCGGGCGAGACGCTGGCACTCGTTGCCTCGAGAGCGCTCGAGCGCGGCGCGCGTCAGGTCTGGACCGTCAGCCTGATCGCCCATTCCTGGGCCGATCCACAACCGGACTTCACCGCCCTGGTCAGCGATGCGCTGGTCATCTTTCCCTGGGACAAGCAGGTGTACTCAGACGGAAGCTGGCAACTTCACCCTGAAATCGACGCGGCGATCAAAGCGCAAAACCGGCATACCCCAAATGGGTGAAGATTGCATCAAACTGTGTATGTTAAAATTATCACATGACAACCAGGCGCGCACCGAGCAGAATCATCCCGAGAGCCTTCCCTGGCATCACGCCGGATGAAGTGCAGAAACTGATCTCACATAGCAAGGTGCACAGCTACCCGACCGGGACCGTGCTGTGCCGCGAAGATAAAGTTGAGACCACTTTCTACATGATCCTGGAAGGTGAAGTCGAGGTCACCAAGAACATCAATCAATCGGAAGAGCGCCTGCTGAAAACGCTTGGGCCGGGGGATTTCTTCGGCGAAATGGGACTGATCCACAATGCGCCCCGCGCCGCCACCGTGACCGCGAAAACGAACCTGGTAGCTTTGGAGCTAGAGAAAGAGGCCTTCGATGACGTGCTCAACCACAGCGCCAGTGTCTCGATGGCCATGGTGCGGGAGATCAGCAACCGCCTGCGCGAAAATGATGAGATGGCCGTCGAAGACCTGCGCCTGCGGGCGCGAGAACTGGCACAGGCCTATCAAAAGCTGGCCGAGCAGGAAGTAGCCCGGCGCGAATTCCTGACCAATGTGGCGCATGAACTGCGCACGCCCTTGATGGCCGCCAGCGGCTACCTGGAAATCCTGCAAAGCGGAATGCTCAACAAGAATCAACTGTCACAGGCCGTGGACACGGTGACAAGGAACGTCCAGAAAATCGCCACGCTGGTCAACGACATCTTTTTCCTGCAAGAACTGGACCTGGTGCTGCCTGACTTCCAGGCTGTGGTTATGGGCGAAGTCGCCTCGACTGTACTGGAGCAATACAAGACCCAGGCTGCCAAGCGCGGTGTGCATCTCAGCCTGACGGAAGACCGCAACCTGCCCCCCGTTTCAGGCGACCCCAAGTCGCTGGAGCGCGCGCTGATGGCCCTGGTGGACAACGCCATCAAGTTCAGCCCCAGAGGCGGGGATGTGGAAATCCGTTTGAAAAATGGGAAGGAGCGGGTTTTTGTTACCGTAGAAGATCACGGCATTGGCATCTCGCCCAACACGCGACCGCGCATCTTCGACCGATTCTATCATCTGGAGAAACACGAGGGGGATTTGTTCGGCGGTATCGGGCTGGGACTGGCCATCACGCGCCAGGTCATCCAGCAACACAAGGGAACCCTGGAAGTGGAAAGCGAGCTCAATAAAGGCAGCACCTTCACGATGTCTTTACCAGTGTGGCAGGGGGAAGGATAGATCGTTTACAGCGGCGCTGGTTGAGTAGGCGGTGCTTTCCCGCCGTATCGAAACCCGCCGCCTACTCGACCCCCTTCTCATCACCAAATTCAACAACCAGCTTTCCCCCCTCATCATAAAAAGAACGCGCCGCAAAGGGGACGTCCCCGCGCCGCATCTTGTGAATGCGACCCAGCAAGACCGGCAAATCCTCCACGACCGGCAGTTCGCCCAGCGCCTCGAACGGGACCCATTCGACTGCTCCCTCTTCCGACGGTTTTGGCTCACCCTGCCCGCATTCCCCGCTAAAGACATACAAACAGATCCCGGGGTTCTGACCGGTATCCACGACCAGCGTGCCGCACAACCACAAGTCTGCTATGAGACCGGTCTCCTCCAGCAGCTCGCGCTTTGCCGCGGACAACACATCTTCCCCCTGCTCCACATGCCCGCCGAGACCGTTGTACTTCCCCGCCCACAGACGCTTAGTCGGCGCGCCTTTGAGCAACAGGTACGAATTACCACGACGTACGAATATCGCCGTGCGCGGGATGAGCATATAACGGTCGAGGCTGATGCCCTGGTCTGAGACTGGCATGGACACTCCTTTGTTTTCCAATTATACCGGTGCAACGAATTACCTCGCCCGCTCAATTCTTAACTGTTATATAATCAAATTGTCCCTATTTCACAATTGTGCTAAGGAGAAACACCAATGAACGCAAAAATGTATCTGGCAGGAATAGGCGGCGGGATTCTTTGTTCGCTGGCGTTCTGGATTCCATTGGCAGAATATTTACCTGCCACATTATTACACGACTGGGGAACTGTAAATGCCGGGTTGGCTTGGGGATTCGTTTTCCTGGCTAGTTTGATCACACTGGCCTGCGGAGCGGTCTCAGCCCGCCTGAGCGGGACAAACACTCGCCAAGGGGCAGCCCTTAGCGGTGCAGTTGTAGGCTGGATAGCCGCATTGATAAGCTACGTTTTGGTAGGAGGCGCAGCGGCAGGCGTCTGGGGCGCGCTTCCCATCCTGGAATTTGGCCCGAAACCAGCCGCAACTGATGCCCAATTCATTCAGTTACTGGTGGATAGTGTGACTGGCATCTACTGGTGGACGATGCTGGCGTTGTGGGGCAGCATGGTGTTCGGCATGGGACTGGGAGCGCTGGGCGGGTGGCTGGCGGGTCCAGGCGGGGAATCTGATCCGGATTTGACACTGGTGTACCAGGTAATGGCCGTCAGCGGCATGCTGACCGGCGGGCTGGTCCTGGTTATCGAGACCGCCGTTCTGACTCTGCTCAGTCAGTCCACCGCCGAAGCGGCCGCCAAGATAAATCTGGCGCCTGCTTATTCGACCACGGCCATCCTGGCTTTTCCGGTCGTCACCACTTTCCTGCTCATGCTCGCCAGCCAGTTGTTATGGTGGTCCTTCTACCGCCATGGGGAAGCTGCAGGGCAGGTCATGAACATGCAAGTGCGCCTGAGCGCAGCCATGCTGTTGGGCACGCCCCTGCTGGCATTGATTCTGGTGTTCTTGTTGTATCATCAATCCATGTTCTATGTGCTTTACCTGCCGTTTTTCGTTCTCACCATCCTGGCAGGCTACGGAATTGTGCATTACGTCTGGAAACATAGTACGCCCGGTTGGGACAGTGCCATCACCTTCAAAATCGGCATGCTTTCCGCAGGGCTGAGCTTCCTGGCCATGATCGCCGGAGCCTATTTCAGCAATATCGCGGGGGCGCTGGGCAATGTCATGTTGGTGATCACATCCATTGCAACCCTAACGCCTGGCGGCGCAGGGACGCAGGGAACTACCAACGTAGTGGAACTGGTACGTGAACACTATGATACCTATCGCAATACCGGCTTGCTGTTGTTGCTGGTGATCCTGCCGGTCTTTACGCTTGTCTCCAGCGGGTTGGTCTTGTTGCTGATGCGGTTTTTTAATCGGCGTGTGAAAATGCAGAAAGAATGAGGCTGGCTCTAACGCTATATGAAATAGACCTCGGATTTTTGCTCCCTTCGGGGATGCTTCGCAAAAACTCCGAGGCTTGCTACACTCAACGAAATTGGGATACTTATTCTTGCAACAAGTGTTTACCCCACCAACTTCCGCACCGCCTCCAACTGACCAGCGCTGCCGAGCTTCTC